>JAYTNQ010000385.1:0-8063 GCA_043748255.1 Bacteroidota bacterium | reverse complement strand
GACAGTTCCTATTTTGGTTTATTTGTTTCAAATTAAACCAGAAATAGCCACAAGTTATTCCTTATTTATTGTAGGAATAACAGCAGTTGTTGGCGCTTATCGTCATTATTTATTAGGAAATTTAAAACCAAAACCAGCCGTTTTTTTTGCAATTCCGTCTGTTATTTCGCTGCTTTTTACAAGAAAAATATTACTTCCGTTTATCCCGTCTCGGTTTTTTCTTTTTCAAAATTTTGAAATCACAAAAAATTTATTAATCATGATGGTTTTTGCAGTTTTGATGATTACAGCTTCAATTTTAATGATTAAAAAATCAAATAATAAAGCACGGGATTTTCAAGCAATTAACTATCACAAGCTATCTGTATATGGTTTTATGATTGGTTTTGTAATTGGTTTTGTGGGTGCTGGCGGTGGTTTTTTGATAATTCCTGTGCTGTTGTTTTTTGCAAATTTACCAATGAAACAAGCAGTAGGCACATCACTTTTGATTATTTTTATCAACTCGACAATAGGTTTTGCACATGATGTGATAAGCGGCGTTTCTATAAACTTCTTTTTGCTTTTATCTATTTCTGGGATGACAATTATAGGTATGCTGATTGGAACGACATTATCAAAAAAAATAGATGGCGACATGCTCAAACCTGCATTTGGTTGGTTTGTCTTGGTTATTGGGTTTTATATTTTGATCAAAGAATTGTTTTAAAATATAACTTTTTCGATAAAATAATAACTTTTACGATTATTCGTTTGTTTAAATATCTAATCATTTTATTTCTAAATATTGTGTTTTGATTTGTATTAAAAAACAAGAATTACAAACTGACATTAGTTTTAAAACAAATACTTTGTAAAACAACGGTTAATTTTTTTTAACAACTGTTTTAAAAACTATCTTTTTTTTAGATGTTTAAATTGTTTAAATATTTTGGAGTTGCATAGTTGGTGATTTTTAGTTGGGTCTAAACCAGGATAGATAAAAATCAATCAAAAAGTCTTTAAAAGCTCTTGTTTTTATAATTTGAGTATAAAATCATTTTGAAACTGCAGCAATTAAAATCAAAACAACTAAATTTGCAATATTGAAACAGTGAAGTGAAAATAATAACGCATTAATTTTTAGTTTATCGAGTCAAAAAATGATAGTTTATGAAGTTTATATTCCAAATATCAATCGCACTTTTGTTCCTTTTTCTGGGTGTCCAAAATGGATATTCGCAAATTATAACTTCCAAAAAAGTTGCTCTCGCCAAAGGTATTTATCAAAAACCTGAGGTTAATATTTCGGTTTTGACAAAAACTAAATTACAACCACAGTTATTGACAAAATCGATCCAAGACTCGGCGGTTTTGCAACCAAAAAAAGCGACTATTGATGTGCTAAAAGTGGGTTCAGAAAAAGTTGCTTTGCCTATCATTGCTCATGACACAATGTCAAATTTGCCTACAAAAACCTTGGAATTAATAAAGCCTCAACCCAAAAAGCCTTTTCAATTTGCAGACAAAGAAGACAAAGATTTGATTTTTTCGGATCAAAATTATTTGGCCAATCAAATTGTAAATAATGCTTTACCGCTTGTTGGTACTGCCTACAAAACAGGTGGCACCACAACAAGTGGTATGGATTGCTCTGGGATGGTGACGGCAGTTTTTAATAATTTTGACATCAAATTGCCTCGAAGTTCTGTAGATATGGCCAATGTTGGCTTGCTTAGAAAAGCAAACGAAGCTGAAAAAGGGGATTTAATTTTTTTTAAAACCAATAATAGCGGTGCTATCAATCATGTTGGTTTGGTGGTAGAGGTTTTGGACGGAGAGATCAAATTTATCCATGCGTCTATTCAAAAAGGAGTTATGATTTCTTCTACAAAAGAAGAATATTATCGCAAAAACTTTGTCAAAATTAAAAAAGTATTGTAATTTTTTTGAAAACCAATTGCAATTAATAAGGTGTGCTGTCTTGAAAAATTTATCGGTCTAAAATCGCCCTGATGTAGCGGTATCCTTTTTTTGGTTTTTTTTCAAAAACCAAAAAAAGATATAGCGTGCAGCAGGACAACTGTTGTGTCAAAGACGGCTGGTGTGCGCCAAAAAAATGAAAAAAGGGTGGTTTAAAATTAATCTACAATTACGCCATTTTGAAACAAAATGGGAACTTCGACCATGTTTTTTTCGGAAATTGTGTTGGCTTCAAAGATATAATTTTTGTCGTAGAGCGTGTTGTCTATAAAAAAGGTGACCATAAACTCGTTGTTTAACGCCAAAACGCTGTCTTGGATCATTTCGATTTTGGCTACTGAAACGGCAGGAATTTCGAGAAAGGCGTGTCGTAGCAAGGATGTTTTTTTCATTTCGCCATTTATAGTTCCAAAGGCTTTTGAAACCACCATGACGCTTTTGAGGTCAAAATCGCTATCATTGATGAGATATACATTCCAGATTTTTTGTCCAAAATCTTCGCTCCATTGGTGCATTGCGGCCAGAAAAACATTGGTTACGGTTGGCAAAATAAGGTCTTTTTTCATATTTTGTGATAAGAAAGTATTTTTTTGGGTCAAAATTTTGAATTGGTAAATTTACAAAAAAAAGGGAAAGTGAAAAGCAAATCAAAAACTATTCTTTTTCTAAATAAATTAATTAAATTCGCAAACCAAAACCATTCATTTTTTAAAATCAAAACTGTGGCTACCAAAGAAAAGGAACAAAAAGAAACGCCGTTGATGAAGCAATACAACGAGATCAAGCGCAAATATCCGGATGCGTGCTTGCTTTTTCGGGTGGGTGATTTTTATGAAACCTTTGGCGAAGACGCGGTTCGAGCTTCCAAAATTTTGGGAATCGTACTCACAAAGCGAGGGGCGGGCTCTGAGACCGAAACGGCTTTGGCGGGTTTTCCATACCATTCTTTGAATACGTATTTGCCCAAGTTGGTCAAAGCGGGGCTTCGTGTGGCTATTTGTGATCAGCTTGAAGATCCAAAAATGACCAAAACCATTGTAAAACGTGGGGTTACAGAGCTTGTTACGCCAGGCGTTTCTATGAATGATGAGGTTTTGCAATCGAAAACGAACAATTTTTTGGCGGCAATTTATTTTGGCAAAAAAAACATTGGTGTTGCTTTTTTGGATATTTCAACAGGCGAATTTTTGACAGCACAAGGCAATGTTGATTATATCGACAAATTGTTGCAAAATTTTCAACCCAGCGAAATATTGACTTCCAAGCAAAATAAAGCCGCTTTCAAGGCTGATTTTGGCGAGGATTTTCATCTTTTTTATCTTGAAGATTGGGTTTTTAATGATGATTATGCCACAGAAACCCTCACCAATCATTTTCAAACTCGGTCGCTCAAAGGCTTTGGCATCGAAGAGCTTACAGACGGTATTGTGGCCTCGGGTGCTATATTGTTTTATCTCTCAGAAACACAGCACAATAAGCGTCAGCATATCACCTCGATAGCCCGAATTGCAGAAGACGCTTATATTTGGATGGATCGATTTACGATTCGCAATCTCGAGTTGTATCACAGTTATAATCCAAATGCCGTAACGCTATTAGATGTTATCGACAAAACGCTGTCGCCCATGGGAGGGCGCTTGCTAAAACGCTGGTTGGCGCTGCCGCTAAAAGACATCAACCAAATCAAAAACCGCCATGAGGTTGTAGCCTATCTCAAAGATAATCAAGGTATTCTAAAAAATATTCAGGCTCAAATCAAACAAATTTCTGATCTTGAACGGCTGATTTCAAAAATTGCAACTGCCAAAGTTTCGCCGCGCGAAGTGATGTTTTTGGTTGCTTCGCTCGATGCTATTATACCCATAAAAACATTGGCCCTACAAAGCCAAAACGAAGCCGTAAAAACCATTGGCGACAGCCTGCACAGCTGCGAATTATTGCGCGAAAAAATAAAAACAACCCTCAATCATGATGCGCCAGTAGCCATAAACAAAGGAAACGCTATTGCAAAAGGCATCAATGCCGAATTAGACGAGCTTCGGGCTATATCGACCTCGGGCAAAGACTTTTTAGACCGGATAGAAAAACGCGAGTCACAGGCAACAGGCATTTCGTCTCTAAAAATATCGTTCAACAACGTTTTTGGCTATTATATTGAAGTGCGCAATATGCACAAAGACAAAGTACCCGAAACTTGGGTTAGAAAACAAACCTTGGTCAATGCCGAACGCTATATCACCGAAGAGCTCAAAGAATATGAAACAAAAATATTGGGTGCCGAAGAAAAAATACAACATATTGAAAATCAAATTTTTGACCAATTGGTTTCGTGGATTGCTACCTATATAAAACCCGTTCAGCTTAACGCCAACTTGATAGCACAGCTCGATTGTTTGACCTCGTTTGCACAATTGGCCATCGAAAACAACTATGTTTGTCCAGAATTAGACGACAGCTTTGAACTCGAAATCAAAAACGGTCGCCATCCCGTAATCGAAAAACAACTGCCAATAGGCACGCCCTATATCGCCAACGATGTGTATTTGGACCGCGAAACCCAACAACTCATTATGATCACAGGGCCCAATATGTCTGGAAAATCGGCCATTTTGAGACAAACGGCTTTGATCGTTTTGCTGGCGCAAATGGGCAGTTTTGTGCCTGCCGAAAGCCTTAGAATGGGCATCGTTGACAAAATATTTACCCGAGTAGGCGCAAGCGATAATATCTCGATGGGCGAATCGACATTTATGGTCGAAATGAACGAAACCGCCTCGATTTTGAATAATATTTCAGATAGAAGTTTGGTGCTTTTGGACGAAATTGGTCGTGGAACCAGCACCTACGACGGCATATCTATTGCATGGGCCATTGCCGAATTTCTGCACGAGCACCCCAGCAAACCCAAAACCCTTTTTGCAACACACTATCACGAGCTAAACGAGATGAGCGAACTTTTGCCCCGAATTCAAAACTACAACGTAGCAATCAAAGAGCTCAAAGACACCGTATTATTTATCAGAAAATTGGTCAAAGGCGGCAGCGCACACAGCTTTGGGATACACGTAGCCAAAATGGCTGGAATGCCACAAACCGTGATTTTAAAAGCCCAAAAACTACTAAAAAAATTAGAGAAAAACCACTCAAACGACGCACTAAACACGATAAAATCAGACAAAAACGAAATGCAAATGTCGTTTTTTAATCTCGATGACCCCCTTTTGGAAAACATCAAAGACGAAATTCTAAACCTCGACCTTGACACCCTCACGCCCATCGAAGCGATGATGAAACTCAACGAAATAAAGCGAATGCTTCAAAAAAAGAAAAGCAATTTTTAAAAACCCCACGATTTATAGTCGCTACTGCGCTCTAAATTTACTTCTATCGAGTCATTTAGTTTTGGATAAAAATCGATTCCGGTCAATTTTTCGACCTCGTCCGTAGGTACTACAAATTCATATAGGGCTTTGTTGCTGTCTTGGCTTGGCATCAAAAAAGCGATCATTTTATAGTTTTCGCCTTCTTTTTTGAGTAAAATTTTATAAAAATATTCGGGTACAGCAACTCCTTCTCGTCCAATTGTAGGCAATCCGTTTGTCAAAACGCCGCCTGTGACTACATAAATCCCGTCATATTTGTTGGCCCAATAGCGCACTTTTTCTTCCAATCTGTTCCAAATACCATCGTTAAAATGATGCTCCTGAGGTGAGATATTAGAGGTTAAAAAAGTATCGTTGTAAGCATTTTTTGAAAAAGCCATGTCGGCTGCAGCGCAAAGATGGCCTTTGTCATAGCCTGATTTTTTGTAGTTTTTCCAGTCTGCAGACTGGGTTTTTACTTGGTTGTCTTCTACAAAAAAGGGGCGTTGAAAGTGGTTTCTGTTTTGTTGCGGTTGTAGCAAGTATGCTACCCATTCTGCTTGTTCAAATTTTTCGACATAAGAGAGGGTGTAAAATTCGTGTTTGACTACTTGACCTGTTGTTGAGGTTGGCAAAAAGTCGAATACGGAGTTGTCTTTGGCTGAAATCGTATTTGATTCGGTAATTGCCGATGCGTTTTGGTTTGATAATTGCGAATTAATTTGGTTGTTTTTGAAATGATTACAACTCAAAAACAAGATTAGAGTTATCAAAACAAAGTTTGTTTTTTTTAGCATTTTAAAAAAAATTAAACGTTTTTCAAATTGATAATTTCTTGCTCTGTAAGCAATCTCCAGTTGCTGCGGGGCAAATTCTTTTTGGTCAAACCTGCAAATGCTACTCGGTCTATTCGCAAAACGTCATAGCTAAAATGTTCAAAAATAGCGCGTACAACTTTCACATTAGATGATTTGAGTTTGAGTCCAATTTCGCTTTTTGGTTCTTTTTCGATATAGCTGATTTCTTCTACAGCTACCCGATGACCATCGAGGGTGAGCCCTTTTGCAATTTTTTCTAAATCTTCATATTTCAAATTTTTGTCTAACGAAACCTGATAAATTTTGGATGACTTTTGGCTTGGAAGGCTAAATTTTCTAATCATATCGGTGTCGTTTGTAAAAAGCAACAAGCCGGTTGTGTTTTTGTCCATCCTTCCTACGGGTGCAATTTTGGCGTTTGTAGCCCCTCGCACAAGTTCCAAAACATTTCGATACTCATTGCCTTCATCGAGTGCGGTCGTGAAATTTTTGGGTTTATTAAGCAATATATATTCCTTTTTTTCTGGAGTTAACAAAACGCCGTCAAAATTGACAGTATCGCCTGGCTTGACCATATATCCCATTTCAACAACTGGAATTCCGTTTACTTTTACGTTTCCAGATTGAATATATATATCTGCATCTCGACGCGAGCAGGCTCCAGAGTTTGAAATATATTTGTTAAGCCGAATTTGGTCTGCAACTTTTGGTCGTTTCGGTGCTTGATTTGGTTTTTTTTCTATTTTATCGGTTGCTACCACTGCCGCTTTTGTGGTTGGTTTTGGCTTTTTTGGCCCTTGGGCTCGCTTTGCCATTGCGGGTTTTGCTTTGCTGCTACTTGATCTTGTAGTCGTTTTTTTGTTATTGACGTCCTTGTTCATGATATTCTTAATTTGGGCAAAGATACGCTATTAATAGGTAGCTTTAAAATTGAATTTGGTTTGAACATTTAAAACACGTTTTGAAGCGGTTTTAATCGTAAATTTTAACTTTAAACCTCAAAAAAAAATTAAATCTATAAATGTTTTGTATTTTTGCCGAAAAAAAAATTGATAAAAATTGGAAACATAATTTTGCCCGATTTTCCATTGTTGCTCGCGCCAATGGAGGATGTGAGCGACCCGCCATTTCGTAGATTGTGCAAAGCCCACGGAGCAGATTTGATGTATTCTGAATTTATTTCGTCTGAAGGATTGATTCGCGATGCTATCAAAAGCCGACAAAAATTAGATATTTTTGACTATGAAAGGCCCGTTGGGATTCAAATTTTTGGTGGCGACGAGGAGGCAATGGCACTTTCGTCAAAAATTGTTTCGACTGTCAATCCAGATTTGATTGACATTAACTTTGGCTGTCCCGTAAAAAAAGTGGTTTGCAAAGGTGCGGGAGCTGGGGTTTTGAAAGACGTCGATTTGATGATTAGACTTACCAAAGCCGTGATTAGAAGCACCAATTTGCCGGTGACCGTAAAAACCAGATTGGGCTGGGACGAGCAGACCATCAATATAGACGAGGTTGCAGAAAGGCTGCAAGACATTGGTGTTCAGGCACTTTCGATTCATGCACGCACAAGGGCGCAAATGTATAAAGGACAGGCAGACTGGTCGCACATTGCCCGTGTCAAAAACAATCCTCGTATTGTAATGCCTATTTTTGGCAATGGCGATATTGATTCTTGCGAGAAGGCGCTACAATTCAAAAACGAATATGGGGTTGACGGTATTATGATAGGACGTGCCGCAATTGGCTATCCGTGGATTTTTGACGAGATCAAACATTTTTTTAAAACCGGCACCCATTTGCCAAAACCAACGATCGCAAACCGTGTCGAAGCGGCCAAAAACCACCTTCAATGGGCGATGGATTGGAAAGGTGAAAAATTAGGCATTTTGGAAACACGTCGTCATTATACCAATTATTT
>JAYTNQ010000384.1:0-3004 GCA_043748255.1 Bacteroidota bacterium | reverse complement strand
TTTTTATGTTGATTACACTTTCAATTATTTATCAAAAATAATATTATTTTTTTAGATACAAGCAATTATTAATTTTTTTTATAAATCATCTTTTTTGTATAGCTTGTTTACTAGCTGGTCTAATGGACTTTGTATTTTATCTACTATTTTACTGCTAAGGTGTGTAGATAGTTGTGGTTTTGATGCTTGCATGTCCTAGAAACTGTTGTATGTAGCGGATGTCGGTTCCGTTTTCTAATAAATGTGTAGCAAAACTATGAAGCAGGCTATGAAAACAAACTTCTTTGTTTGGGCAACCATTTGCGGTTGACAATCAGCACCCTACGAATAACGTCTTGAAAACACAAAAAGTCTATAATCGCCCCGATGTAGCGGCATCCTTTTTTTGGTTTTTGAAAAAAACCAAAAAAAGATATAGCGTGCAGCGGGACGGGTGGCGTGGGATAGGGGAGGTGTGCGCCAAAAAAAACGATTCTTGGTAGAATCGTTTTTGTGGGTTATATATCGCGGTTGATGTCGAAGGCTTCGAGGTATTCTGCGACTCGCTTGACAAAGCTGCCGCCGAGTGCGCCATCGACTACGCGGTGGTCATAGCTGTGGGAGAGGAACATTTTTTGTCTGATGCCGATAAAGTCGCCTTCGGGGGTTTCGATCACGGCGGGCACTTTTCGGATTGCGCCTAATGCGAGGATGCCTACTTGTGGTTGGTTGATGATGGGTGTGCCAAAGATGCTGCCAAAGGTGCCTACGTTGGTCACGGTATAGGTGCCGCCTTGTGTGTCGTCGGGTTTTAGCTTGCCGGTTTTGGCACGGTTTGCTAGGTCGTTTACGGCTTTTGTCATGCCTACTAGGTTGAGTTGGTCGGCGTTTTTGATGACTGGCACGATGAGGTTTCCGTTTGGTAGGGCTGCTGCCATGCCAAGGTTGATGTTTTTCTTTTTGATGATATATTCGCCATCAACAGATATATTGATGCCTGGAAAGTCTTTGATGGCTTTGGCTACGGCTTCCATAAATATGGGGGTATAGGTGAGTTTTTCGCCTTCTCGTTTTTCAAAATTGGCTTTGATTTTTTCGCGCCATTTTACGATATTTGTGACATCGACTTCTATAAATGATTGTACGTGTGCCGAGGTTTGTAGCGAGGCGGTCATATAGCCCGAAATGAGTTTGCGCATGCGATCCATTTCGATTATTTCGTCGCCTCCATTGGTTGAAGGTGGGCTTTGTGGTGTTGGTAGTGGTGTTTTTTCGTGGTTTTGTGGTGCTATGATTGTGGGTTGTATGGTTGGTGTTTGTTGGCGTGTTTGTAGGTATTTGAGTACGTCTTCTTTGGTGATTCTATTTTCTTTGCCGCTGCCGGTGATGGTGTTGAGCTCTGCGATTGATATATTTTCTTGCTTGGCGATATTTTTGATGAGTGGCGACAAGAAGCTGTCTGGGGTTGTGTTTTGGGTTGGTGTTTTTTGGATTGCTATTTCGATGGTTTTTTCGATTTCGGTAGCGGCTTTGATGGTGCTTTCTTGTTGGGTGATTGGGTTGGTTTGTGATTTTTCGGCGGTTTCTATGATGGCAATGGTTTGTCCAACTTGTACTAGTTCGTCTTTTTGAAAGAGTTGTTGTATTAGTGTTCCTGCTACTTCGCTTGGCACTTCGCTATCTACTTTGTCTGTGGCTATTTCGAGCACTGCTTGGTCGATGGCGATGGTTTCGCCAACGTTGATGAGCCAGTTTGTGATGGTTGCTTCGGCTACGCTTTCGCCCATTTTTGGGAGTTTGAGTTCAAATATTGCCATAATTTTTACTTATTGGTTTTTGATTTGTTGTTTGCAAAAATAGGGAAAGTTTTAGTTGTTTTGATATGAATTTGATAATTTTTGTTGTGTATTGTTTTTATGTTTTTATTGGGTTTTGGTTTTGGTTTTGAAAATTTTGAGGTCTAATTTCGCCCTGATGCAGCGGCATCCTTTTGTTTTTTTTCTTTTTCAGAAAAAAAACAAAATATATAGCGTGCAGCAGGACAGGTGGTGTGATAGAGAGGGAGGTGTGCGCCAAAAAATCAAAAAAACGTTTTTTTTTATTTTGATTTGTCGCCAACAAAGTGGTCTGTTGTTGATTTGAAGAGCACATTAAAGGTGGTTAGGCTGCCATAAATTCTGGTGATATATTGTTGTAATTCTATTTTTTCGAGTTCTTCGATCGAGCTTGCATTTATTTTTTGTTCCATTACCCGAAGGCGGTCACGAACCATTATTATTTTGTGAAAAAAGGTGTCTATTGGTATTTCTTTGGAGGCTAATCCGGCTTGTCCGGGTTCCAAAATGATTTTGCCTCCTTTCCATTTGTCGGCGATTGGGATGATTTCTGACACGTCTGACCATTTTTTGAGAATGGTGCGCAAACTGCGTTCGATGTCATAAAAACTGACTTTGTCTGATTCGTTTTCGACCAATTCTATGGTTTCAAACGGGCTGTCGATCGCAATGATTTCGGTACCATTTTCTATAAAAGTGACCCAATATTCTGATGTTGAAAGGTTTGTTACGACGCCTTTTCCAAATTTTTCGTGATTGATTCTTGATCCTATTCCGAGTATTTCCATATTTTTGTTGTTTTACAAATTTCCTACCATGTCTTCTGGTTTTACCCAATTGTCAAAATCTTCGGGCGATACATAGCCTAATCTTTGGGCTTCGTGTTTTAGGGTTGTTCCGTTTTTGTGGGCTGTTTGTGCTATTTCGGCGGCTTTGTAGTAGCCAATTTTGGTATTGAGCGCTGTGACAAGCATGAGCGAATTGTTGACCAACTCTTGAATGCGTGGCAGGTTTGGCTCGATTCCTTGTGCGCAGTGCTCGTTGAAGGATAGGCAGGCATCGCCCAAAAGTTGTGCTGATTGCAAAAAATTGGCGGCCATGAGTGGTTTGAAAACGTTTAGTTCATAATGACCTTGCATGCCGCCAACGGCTATTGCTACGTCGTTTCCAATAACTTGTGCGCATACCAT
>JAYTNQ010000383.1:0-1068 GCA_043748255.1 Bacteroidota bacterium | reverse complement strand
GCCGCGCCCGCCGTGCCAGTCGTCGTCGTAAAGGTGACCGTGGTTGGCGTGGCACTTAGGCCAGACAGACTCACCGTAAAGTTAACTGGGCTGCCTTCGGTGGCACTGGCTGCGGCAATTGATACCGTTGGGATGCTGTTGGCGTCTAAGATGGTACCAGTCGCTACCGCCGTACCTAAGGTGGCACCGACTGGTGCGCTCAAGGTCGCGGTAAAGGTTTCTGTGCCTTCGTAGATGGCGTCAGTAGCAGTCGCTACTGGTACCGTCACGGATAGCGTGTTGGCGGGAATGGTGACGCTGGTGTTGACACTGGTAAAGTCAGTCGTGCCCGCGGTGCCAGTGGTGGTGGTAAAGGTGACCGTAGTTGGCGTGGCACTGAGGCCAGACAGACTCACCGTAAAGTTAACTGGGCTGCCTTCAGTGGCACTGGCTGCGGCAATTGATACCGTTGGTATGGCGTTGGCGTCCACAATAGTACCAGTCGCTACCGCAGTGCCTAAGGTGGCACCGACTGGTGCGCTTAAGGTCGCGGTAAAGGTTTCGGTGCCTTCGTAGATGGCGTCAGTCGCCGTCGCTACTGGTACCACTACCGACAAGGTATTGGCCGGAATGGTGACGGTGGTGTTAACACTGGTGAAGTCAGCCGCGCCCGCCGTGCCAGTGGTGGTGGTAAAGGTGACCGTGGTCGGCGTGGCGCTGAGGCCAGATAGACTGACAGTAAAGTTGACTGGGCTACCTTCGGTAGCACTGGCTGCGGCAATTGATACTGTTGGTATGGCGTTGGCGTCTAAGATAGTACCTGTGGCGCTGATGCCGCCAACTGCGATGTTATAAGTTTCGACACCTTCGTATAGGGTGTCTGGTGTGCTTGGTACAGTCATGGTAAAGCTGGTGACCCCTGCAGGCACAGTGAGTACGCCTGCTAATAAAGTCACGCCATTGCTAAAGGTTGGTGTTGCAGTGTAGTCAGTGCCGCTGGTGGCGGTGCCGCCACCTAGACTGAAGGCGTAAGTCGTCGCAAACACAGAAGCATTAGACAGTGTGACTGTATGTACTAAATTCGTACCT
>JAYTNQ010000382.1:0-1076 GCA_043748255.1 Bacteroidota bacterium | reverse complement strand
AAATATGCTTTAAAAATTATTATCATGGTACTATCGCGATTTTGGCTCAGCATTTTCATTGCATCTATTGTTTTTGTGGTCATTAGTTTGTTTGCAGGAAACGCTTATAGTGTTGATTTTGTGTTGAATGGAAAAAAAGACGATCCTATTTTGATTTCTGAAAAATATTTGAACCAACTTCCAAAATCCATAAGCGATAGCCTTGTTGCTACAAAAGATAAAATATTGATTGTTGATAAAGATACGCTTAATGCCGACACGACTTTTGTGTATAAAAACAAAACCGTAAAAATATATAGCGGTGTTCAAAAAGCCGATGGATTGCTGCCAACTTGCAAAAACAGTTTGTTGGATTTGTTACTTCCGTTGATTGCTTATTTGGCTTTTTTTTGTGGGTTGATGCAGTTGCTTATCGAATCTGGAGCGTCTGAAAAACTAGCAAAGAAGTTGAGTCCTGTTTTTACAAAAATTTTTCCGACGGTTCCCAAAAACCATCCTTCGATATCGTATATGACTTTGAATTTTGCTGCAAATTTTCTAGGGCTGGATTCTGCCGCAACTCCTTTTGGGCTTAAAGCCATGGAGAGTTTGCAAGAGATTAACCCCGATAAAGACCGTGCAAGTGATGCTCAAATTATGTTTATGTGTCTTCATGCCGCTGGTCTTTCGCTTATTCCTACTTCGATAATTGGCTATCGTGCTGCCGAAAATGCTACCAATCCTGCAGATGTGATGTTGCCATGTATTATCACTTCGTTTGTTGGTACAATAGCGGCATTTTTAATCGTTGGTATTCGTCAAAAAATCAATTTCAAATCAGCGTCTTTGCTTGTTGCGCTCACCACAATTTTAGCGGCAATTGCTGGTTTGTTGTTCTATATCAGCAGTTTGGATATTATTGGTAAGAATTTTTTTACGAACAATCTTTCTGGTTTGATGCTTGTGGCGATTATTGGTTTTACATTGCTGTATGCGTTTAAAAACGAGGCGAAATTTACGGCAACAAACACCAGCATTTTTGATACGTTTGTAGCTGGTGCTCGCAACGGATTAAATACTGGCATCACTATTTTTCC
>JAYTNQ010000381.1:0-3029 GCA_043748255.1 Bacteroidota bacterium | reverse complement strand
CAGTTACTGGAAATATAGAATACTTTCCAGGAAATACTATCACATCAACCTCTATAGTATATGTTTGGGCAGAAAATGGTAGCATAGCAACAATAATTTGCAATAGTGAAGCACAAATGAGCATCACCGTAAATCATACGCCAACAATCGTAACACCTGCATCTGCGGCCTATTGTGATGTAGATAATTTTCAATTGGTTGCAACAGATTTTGTAGGTGTAAAAGTGTATAAAGATATTGCTTTGACGCAACAAATTACGGTTTTCCCTTATGCTGTTTTGGCTACAGAAACTTTCTACTTGTATGCTGATTCTGGAACAACACCCAATTGTCCTGCTGCAGTTACTACTTTTACTATAACGATTAATGTAACGCCTACAATTTCGTTGACAGGAATAGATTTTGTTAATGAACATTGTGATCAATACACTTTGCCGAGTTTGTCGGTTGGAAATTATTTTTCGGATTCCACACATTTATCTCCAATTACCAATTTGACTTTGACAAATACAACCCATGTTTATGTTTATGCCGATAGTGCTACCACACCAAATTGCCCTGCAGCAGTTCAAGATTTTGTAATTACGATCAACCAAACGCCAATTGTGGTTACTCCAGCTTCCTCTACGCATTGTGACACAGATAATTTTCAATTGCCGTCCCTAACCGTTGGAAGTTATTATCATGATATGGCTCATACACTGCTAATTACTTTGCCATATACAGTAACGGCAACCAAAACATTTTATGTTTATGCCGATTCTGGAACTACACCAAATTGTATGTCTCCTGTAACTTCATTTACAGTAACAATTATTCCAACCCCAGTTTTTGTGGCTTCAGAAATCGTAGATGTTTATACTTGTAACCAATATACTTTGTCGCCGTTAACAGTTGGCAATTATTATACAGATGCAACACATACTACTCCTTTGCCAACCACTTTAACACAGGATACTCATGTTTTTGTGTATGCAGAAGCGGTATTAGGGGTAAATGTTTGCCCAGTAGCAGCAGATTTTATGGTGTATGTTTATAATGTAGATCCAACTCCATATCCGCCATTAGCCAATTGTGGTAGCTTGACACTTCCGCCATTGACGGTTGCTGGAGCTCAATATTATTCACAAGCAAACGGAGTTGGTGCTCCAATTACTGCTCCAATTACTGCTTCGCAAACTGTATTCGTTTATGGAACTTCTGCAAACGCACCATTTTGTACAGATCAGGCAAGTTTTGCGGTCACTATATATTCGAGTGCGAAAGCAAATACCAATTTGTTGACACCAACACAAACTACTATTTGTGGTACAGTTACCGGAAATAGCCCTGGTTTTGATTTGGATAGTTTGTCATCAACAATTATGGATACTCAAAGTACGGTTGCCTTTTCTATTACATATTATCCAACGGCTTTAGATGCAACAAATAATACAAATGCAATTGTTACAGATAATGGTCCATTGACTGATACTACTTTGGGTAGTGTTGTTGTAAAAGTGGCGAGTGTAACCTCTGCCAATTGTGCGGATATGAAACCTATAACAATAACAATTGTACCTTTACCTGCACATGCACCACTCACAGGTACCATTTGTATAGATAGTTTGACAGGTGTAGTAAGTTTGTTGCCAAGTACAATAGACAGTGGTTATAGCGATTTACTCTATACATTTAAATGGACAGATAGTACAGGAACAATTGTAAACACGCAATCTGTGCTTGATTTGACCACAAATCCAACTTTGGTTTCAGGAGTATATACATTGGAAATAACTTCAATTTTACCAACATCTGGTTGTGCTTCGGCACCAATCAGTGTAACATTAATTGATTCCGCCAAACCGGCATCGGTAACGATTGACCCGATTAAAGATACTGCAAATTGGTTTTCTGATGCTCAAACCGTTACTATAAATGCAGTTCCATATATTGGAAATGGAAGCAACTTTTTGTATTCATTGGATGGGAATACACCTCAAACAAGTAATGTTTTTACAAATGTAACCTCGGGACCTCACGAAATTACGGTTTCTGATGCTAATGGTTGTGGTGCTACACCACTTCCCGTTGATATAAAATTGATTAAGGCTCCAACTGCTTTTACACCAAATGGTGATGGCATCAATGATTTTTGGAATGTTGCTAATATGCAGGGGGCAACTGATACACGCATTTTGATCTTTGATAGATATGGGAAATTTATGAAACAAATAGTTTCCTATGGCTTGGGTTGGGATGGTACTTTGAATGGACAACCTCTTCCTGCTGCAGATTATTGGTTTACAGTTTTATACACTGAACACGGTGTTGAAAAAGAATATAAATCAAACTTTTCATTAATAAGATAATTAATTTTATAAAAAGACCAGCAAATACGCTGGTCTTTTTTTACATTTTTTTTAAAATATGATACGAAAAGCTACTGTAGAAGATTTGGATGTTTTGACAATTTTGTTTGATGAGTATATGGTTTTTTATAAAAAGCCTTCGGATTTTGTGAGACATCGTGCATTTTTGAAAGATAGATTGGAATTGGGTGAGGCTGATATTTTTGTGGCTTTGGACGATACTTTGATCATTGCTGGTTTTGCATTAACATACATCACTTTTTCATCAATCAGATTAGGTAAAATTTTGATTTTGAATGATTTGTTTGTTAGATCAAAGGTTAGAAATCAAAAAATTGGTTCACAATTAATTGCTATAGTTGCTGATTTTGCAAAAGAAATTGGTGCAGATATGGTGCGACTTCGTACTGCTAAATCTAATCTTGTCGCACAGGGTTTGTATAAAAAATGTGGTTTTGTTACAGATGAGGTTTTTCTTACATGTGATTTGATTTTGTGATTTTGTTGCCATCAAATTATTGGTATTTTATATTTTGGTAAATTTATTTTGTTCAAACCAATTTTTTTATTTCAAAATCATTTGAATTATAGTACCATTTGTTGATGAAAACAATGCAAATTTTCCGCCAATTTCTTCCATTCGCTTGCGCATATTGATGATGCCGTTGCCGTTTTCTA
>JAYTNQ010000380.1:0-3035 GCA_043748255.1 Bacteroidota bacterium | reverse complement strand
ATTCTGCAAACCATAGGAAACACACCATTAGTAAAACTCAACAAAGTAACCGCCGAAATTAGCGCACTCGTACTTGCAAAAGTAGAAACCTTCAATCCAGGCAACTCTACCAAAGACCGAATGGCACTAAAAATGGTTGAAGACGCCGAAGCCGATGGCCGACTAAAACCCGGCGGCACCATCATAGAAGGCACCTCGGGCAATACCGGCATGGGATTGGCATTGGCCGCAATCGTAAAAGGATACAAACTAATATGTGTTATCACAGACAAACAATCCAAAGAAAAAATGGACATCCTGCGAGCCGTTGGCGCCACCGTAATTGTATGCCCTACAGATGTCGAACCCACAGACCCAAGATCCTACTACTCGGTATCCAAACAATTGGGCACCGAAACCCCAAACTCGTGGTATGTCAATCAATATGACAATCCCTCAAATGCCGCAGCCCATTATGAACAAACCGGACCCGAAATTTGGGAACAAACCAACGGCAAAATAACCCATTTTATAGTTGGCGTAGGCACAGGCGGCACCATCTCGGGTGTAGCCAAATTTTTGAAAGAAAAAAATCCAAATATCAAAATTTGGGGTGTTGACACCTATGGATCCGTTTTCAAAAAATACCACGAAACCGGAATTTTTGACGAAAACGAAATTTACTCTTATGTAACCGAAGGCATAGGCGAAGACATTTTGCCACAAAACGTAGATTTTTCACTCATCGACGGCTTTACAAAAGTAACAGACAAAGACGCCGCCGTATATACCCGAAAAATTGCCCTCGAAGAAGGTATTTTTGTAGGAAACTCTGCCGGATCCTGCATCAAAGGATTATTGCAACTTAAAGATAATTTTACAAAAGACGATGTCGTTGTAGTGCTTTTTCACGACTCAGGAAGCCGCTACGTAGGCAAAATATTCAACGACGATTGGATGCGAGAAAAAGGATACCTTGATCAAGAAATAGTCACCGCCGAAGATCTAATCAAAGACAACATCAACAAACCCCTTGTGATTGTGCGCACGCAAGAGCTTGTTTCGCACGCAATCGAGCGCATGCGAAAATTTAAAATATCACAAATTCCAGTCATAGACGTCACAGGATTTGTAGGCTCTATAGACGAATCCAATTTGTTTGAACACTATATAGACAACAAAAATTTTGCCAACAAACCTATAATAGAAATCATGGGAAAGCCCTATCCAATCGTAAACCTAAATGATTCGATAGATACCGTCGCAGCACTTTTTAGTAAAGAAAATCAAGCTGTTTTGGTCAATTTGGGCAATTCAAAATACCAGATTATTACCAAGTATGATTTTATTGGCTCCATAAAGTAGGCTGCTTATTGGGGTTTCCACTTGTCAAAACACATTTCAAATTTGATTTCATCACCATAAAAGCCAACATTAGACCACCCTTTTTTGGTATAAAATTTGTCGGCTTTGGTCATAGGTGCCGTGCCCAACCAAATCGTTTCTTGGGTTTGTTCAAAATACCATTGCAACATGATGTTGTGCAGCGAAGTGCCTATTCCGCGCTGCTCAAAATCGGGAGGCACAAATAGTGCCCAAACGCTTTTTTGAACCAAACCCACAATCGCAAACCCAACAATCTGATTATCAATCTCGCAAACCCAGCCTTTTCCGTCAGTTGTAAGATAGGCAATATTATCTTCTTTGGTAACCAAAGCGGGATTGTTCAATACGTTTTCTTTGACTAACATTCTAACAATCATATAGTTGTCGATGTCATAAACTGTAGCTTCTCTAAAAATCATATTTTTGATGTTAATTGTTGTGTTTTACAAATTTCCGTTCCACTCGTCATAAAACTGCTCCAAAAAAACAAGCATAAATTGGTGTCGTTTTTCGGCAATATTGCGAGCTGTATGTGTGTTCATTTTGTCTTTTAGCAACAATAGTTTTTCATAAAAATGGTTGATCGTTGGCGCTTCGCTATTTTTATATTCTTCTTTGGTCATCGCAAGGTTTGGCGCACAATTTGGATCATACAAAAGCCTGTTTTTAAAACCGCCATAATTAAAGGTTCTAGCGATACCAACCGCGCCAATAGCATCCAATCTGTCTGCGTCTTGCACAATATCCAACTCGATAGATTGGTGTTTTTGATTAAAATTGCCTCCTTTGAACGAAATATTTTCGATGATAAGCAACACATTTGCTACAACTTCTGGGTTTACATTTTGCGAAAGCAAAAAAGATTTTGCCAATTTTTGACCAATCGTTTCGTCACCGTCAAAAAATTTGCTGTCTGCAATATCGTGTAATAGTGCCGCCAATTGAACGGTTTGTAAATGACATTTTTCTTGTTTTGCAATCAGCAGACTGTTTTTATAAACCCGCTCGATATGAAACCAGTCGTGGCCTCCTTCGGCATTTTGAAGTTGCTTTTTTACAAAAAAAATCGTGTTTTTGATTAATTCAGATTCCAATACTACTTGACTATTTGTGTTTTAACTTCGTAAAACCGCAGGCTCTACCCATTTGAAAATGGTCGATTCGGCAGGAATTACCAATCTTTCTGATATTTTTGCCATTCTGGACGGCAGTTTCATCAAATAATCACGGGCTTTTTCGGCTTCGTCTGTCAAGCTCCCAATTTTGTCAATTTCCCATTTGATGTTTAGTTTTTGAATGATATCTACATAATCATTGGCGGTATAAACCCCGATACGTTGTGCAGAATCCGAAAATTGTTCAAATGCCGAGCTAATTTTGTTGCCCGATTCTCTCAAAAAACCTGCCGGCATTACAATCTTGTTTTTCATCATTTGCTGAAAGGCAATCATCATTTGGCTTGGATCTATTTTGAAAATTTGAGTCACAAATTCACAATAAGCATGGTGGTGGCGCATTTCGTCTCCGGCAATCATCTTGCACATTTTTGAAAGTTTGTGATCGCCATAACTTTTGGCCAATTGCGCTACTCGATTGTGCGAAACATAGGTTGCCAATTCTTGAAAACTGGTGTATATGAAATTTTTGTATGGATCGCGATCGGTGCCAAT
>JAYTNQ010000379.1:0-3040 GCA_043748255.1 Bacteroidota bacterium | reverse complement strand
GCTGCACGCTATATCTTTTTGTTTTTTTCTAAAAAGAAAAAACAAAAAGGATGCCGCTACATCGGGGCGAGATTAGACTTATTGTTTTCAAAAAATAGAAATCAAAAAAATCAAGATCAATGGAGCATTATCCATTCCATTTGGCAAATTATTTTTAAACCATGTTTAGATTGTCATAAGGGTTTGGGTTCATTTTTTTACTAATTTTACTATTTTTGTTGCCTTATCAGTAGTAATTTCCAGAATATAAACGACTTCTTGTAGATTATCTATATTGAAAATAAACTCCTTCGCATAAATTCTGTTTTCTTCTCTTAATTTTCTCCCCAATAAATCAAACATTCTTACAGATTGAATTTCTTCGGATGATGAAATAATAATCTTATCATTAAATGGATTTGGATATACTAAAAAATCATTAGCTTCAAAAATTACATTATTTAATATAACTGACACGGTTACCGCAAGTGCAGAACTGCGACATCCATTTTGTGTTTGAATTGCATAATAAGTATTTCCATTTATTAAAGGTGTGGTATTAGGCATTGGATTAATGTTATTGGTTGCATTAGCCAATGAAGTGTACCAGACAATATTTGATCCAGAAACTACAATATCTGCAATTGTTTGACCTTGAATAAATGATTGATTATTGTTGCCAGTTGGTTGGGCGGTTGCGTTAACAGTTACATTTACTACTGTTCTACTACTTTCGCAAGAATTTAGGGTTTGCGAAACATAATATATTCCTGAAGTTAAAACAGTTGTGTATGACAAAACAACACCATCACTTGCTACATCATACCATTTTAACAAAGTCCCTGAGGCAGAAAGATTAGACACAGTTGCGCCAGCGCAAAAAGATTGAGCTGCTGCCGCTGTTGGCATAGTAGCTGAATTTATAGTTATAATTAAAGGTTTTCTGGCACTTTCGCAGCCGTTATTAGTTTGTGATATGTAGTAGGTTCCAGTATTTAGTAACGTGGAGCTTGGCAAAGACAACCCGCCAGAGGCAACACTGTAAAAAGTTATTGGATTAAGCCCACTATTAGCTACAATACCAACTGTTAAGCCACTGCACGAATTTATTGAAGATAAATTTGGTGCAGGTGTGATATTAACTGTTATGGTCATTGTTTTATTGGATGCGCATTGGCCACTATCTGGTGTAAATGTATATGTAGTTGTTGTTAAATTATTTAATGCCGGCAACCATGTGCCTGTAATTCCCTCATTTGAAACGGTTGGTAAAGGCGATAAAATTGCATTTTTGCAAACGGGAGCAATTTGAGTGAATGTTGGGGTTATTGTATTATTTGTAGTTAATTGAAAATCGTTTTGCAATGGTGAAATTCTAAATTTATCAATTATTCCCTCAAAACCAAGCCAATTATTTTGATTTGCGTAAAAAACTTCTCCAACATTTAAAACGCCATCATTCATGTCCCAATTTACCCAATTTTGATTTTGATAAACAACCCCATCAACAGCCAATTTTGTGCCTTGACTGCCATAAGATAAAGAAATAACATGCCATTGATTATAAGTAAATGGGGTTGTGCTAGAGTATGCAGTATATGTATCTGTACCCTCATTGTATCGTTTAAAAGAAACACTACCATTAGTATTTGCTCTTATTTCGGTTTGTTTTGTGTCAGATAAACCATTTCCTAAAGAAAAAAGTAAAGCATAATTATTGGTTGGGTTAGTTTTTGTATAACCATTGGTTATTTTAACTAAAAACTCCACTGTACCTTGTTTAGGAATCCAATCATTTGAGTTGTACTGCAGATACGAATTTTGCAGATAGTCAGAAGGGCTATTTTTAGTAAATTTAGTTCCAATAGCACACAGACTACTATCATATGTTATATTAAATCCATTTCCATCTGTAGTATTATTCATATTGTCAATCCAATTTGCAAAAATTTTAATCGTTTTGCAAGATTGATTTGTTCCAGATAAGTTCGTAACTGTTTGACAGATGATGTAATCTCCTGCATTTAGATAGTTATGAGTAGGGTTTGAACCTGATGCGAAAGTACCATCTCCAAAATCCCAGGTTACCTGATTAGCACATGGATTTATATAAGTAAAATTTGCTTGTAAACCACTTTTTTCTACTTTGAAATTAGCAATAGGACTATCTTCCAAAATTGTAACAATAGGAGATTCGTATGTACAGCCTAAAGTATTAGAAACAGAGCAGGTGTAATTTCCTAATTGGCTTATTGTATAAGATGAAATGTTTGCTCCCAATACAATATTTCCATTAAACTTCCATTGAAAACTATTGAAATATGATGAGTTCTGAATATTTAAAGTTAATTGATCACCAGAATAGTTTGTACATAAATTTAGATTACCAGAATAATTCAAATTTGGCATTTTTGCTTTGGGTTCAATCACGACCACAGTTGGTTTGCTATCACCGTTTGGGCAAACTGAAACTAATTTAAACTCGGATTTTTCAATATTACAATCATTGATATAATTAAATGTGGCTGTAGAAGTAGAGAAAGAATTAACGAAATCAAAATTTCCTGTAAAATTTTCACGTCTATAAATTTTCACAGGATAACTGGATGTCCATGATAGTAAATAATTTTGACCATTGTCATTTACTTGCACATTTGAAACAACATTGTCTTCGCAAACAATAGCTGTTTGGCATGAGACAAATTCACTGTAATTTAGCACCTCGTTTCGTATCACATTGCCAGGTTGTAATCCAAAACCGTTATTTAAATTAATCCCGTTACTTGTAAGATGGCAGTAGCTCATAATAGTGCCACCGTTTACAGGGGCAACCCCTTGAGGGCAACCTCCCTCGGTATTATAACAATTATCTAATGCACCTCCAACCCATCCGCACCAGTGAGTGTGATTTGAACCTAACGAATGGCCCATTTCATGTGAAACAACCATAATTTCCCACGAATAATTAGGGAAATTAGTAGATGTGTTTACAATTCCACCACATACATTATATCGGCGGCTATTAATGCCGTTGCTTCCTAATGTTGAAGCTCCGCCACCT
>JAYTNQ010000378.1:0-3047 GCA_043748255.1 Bacteroidota bacterium | reverse complement strand
TCACGTTTGTAGCTTTTGAATCATTGATATACTGCACGTTTTGAATTTTGAGTACATTTTCTAATCGGTGCGAAATTCCCTGAAAGTTCATAAAACTTTCTTTAATGGTGTTTTTTCGTACTTTTAACAAATGTCCGATGGTACCAGCTGCCGCCGCATTTTTCAAATTGTGCTTTCCTGCCAAAGCAAAATGCATCATGTCTATAGCAACTTCTGAATTTTTTGTGTTTATTTTCATAATAGAATTAAGTATTGATGTTCCGATAACAACATCTTGTGTGATAGAAAAAGGCAATTGTTGTGCGTTTGTTTTATTTGTTGAAAGCCAGGCGACACTGGCTTCGTCTTGTTGGTCATATATTAAATAATCTTCGGTCATTTGGTTTTTTGTAATTCTAAATTTTGAATCTATATATTGCTGATAATCATAGTTATATCTGTCCAAATGATCTGGACTAATATTGGTAATCACCGCAATATGTGGCTTGAAATTAATAATGCCATCCAGCTGAAAACTACTTAGCTCAAGCACATAAAAGTCAAAATTTTCGTTTGCAACTTGCTCTGCAAAACTTTTTCCGATATTGCCTCCTAAACCCACATTAAAACCAGCATTCTTTAGAAGGTGGTAGGTCAACATTGTTGTTGTTGTTTTTCCGTTGCTTCCTGTGATGCCTATTATCACTGCGTTTGTATATGCCGAAGCAAATTCAATTTCTGAAATTATGGTTGTATTTTGTTCTATTAAATGTTTTATAATTGGCGATTTGTCTGGAATACCAGGGCTTTTCATCACCAAGTCTGCATTCAAGATTAGCTTTTCGGTATGGGTTTTTTCTTCCCAATCGATTTTATTTTCAATCAAAGTTTGTTTGTATTTTGGTTTTATTTCGCCAAAATCTGATACAAAAACCTCAAATCCTTGTTTTTTTGCCAAAATTGCTGTGCCAACACCACTTTCGCCGCCACCTAAAATTACGATTCTTTTCATCTATCTTAATTTTAAGGTTACGATAGACAAAATAGTTAGCAGAATACCAACAATCCAAAAACGAGTTACAATTTTACTTTCGTGATAGCCCTTTTTTTGATAATGATGGTGCAAAGGCGACATCAAAAAAATGCGACGGCCTTCGCCAAAGCGTTTTTTTGTATATTTAAAATAGCTCACTTGTAGAACGACAGAAAAATTTTCGACCAAAAAGATTCCACATATTAGCGGAATCAACATTTCTTTGCGAACGGCAATTGCCAAAACGGCAATGATTCCGCCAATAGTCAAACTGCCTGTATCGCCCATAAAAACTGATGCGGGATAAGAATTATACCACAAAAACCCAATCAAAGAGCCCACAAATGCTGCAATAAAAACGGTCATTTCGCCAGAATTGGGAATATACATAATATTGAGGTAATTAGAAAGTATAATATTTCCGGATACAAACGTAAAAATACCTAATGCAACAACCGAAATGGCCGATGTTCCTGCTGCAAGACCATCTATACCATCTGTTAGGTTTGCGCCATTTGAGACCGCTGTGATAATAAAAATTACAATTGGAATAAAAATCAACCAAGCCCAATCTTGATAACCATCGCCTGTCCAAGCTAACAATTCTGCATAATCAAATTCGTTATTTTTGAAAAAAGGAATAGTCGTTGCAGTTGATTTTTCTTCTAAAGGTAACATCCGAATTTCGCTTTTTGATTGTGATTTGAAAGCGAAACTTTGAACAGAATCTTTTCGAATAGTTACACCAGGATGCAAATACAAAACAGAGCCAACAATAATACCAAGACCCACTTGTCCAATCACCTTAAAAATTCCTTTCAGACCTTGTTTGTCTTTTTTGAAAATCTTTATATAATCATCAACAAAACCAATTGTTCCCATCCATAATGTAGTGACAATCAGCAAAATAATATATATATTATCTAATTTTGTCAACAAAACAACCGGAATCAATGTGGCAATAATAATGATAAGTCCACCCATTGTTGGGGTTCCAGCCTTTTCATTTTGACCTGCCAAACCCAATTCACGAACGGTTTCTCCAACCTGTTGGTTTCTTAAAAAAGCGATGATTTTTTTTCCAAAAAGCGTCGAAATCATCAATGACATAATGATGGCTAATGCCGATCGAAAAGTGATATATTGAAAAAGTCCTGCCCCTGGAACGTGGAGGATTTTGTGCAAATAATTGAATAAATAGTACAACATAAGCTTATAAGTTTAGAAATTCTTTAACTATTTTCAAATCATCAAAATCGTATTTGACACCTTGAATTTCTTGATAATTTTCGTGTCCCTTGCCAGCAATCAAGATAATATCGTTTGGTTTTGCCAATTGGCAGGCTGTTTTTATAGCTTGCTTTCTGTCTAAAATCGAAAGGGTTTTTTTAAAATGCTGTGGTTCAACACCAATTTCCATTTGTTGCAAAATCGTTTCTGGATTTTCGGTTCTTGGATTATCAGCAGTAAAAATGACGCTGTCGCTCCAAATGGCAGCAATATTTGCCATAATAGGTCGTTTGCTTGTATCTCTATCACCTCCGCAACCCACAATTGTGATGAGTTTTTCATTTTTGGTTCGAATGTCATTAATGGTTTTCAAAACATTTTCGAGTGCGTCTGGCGTATGCGCATAATCTACAATTGCTGTTATTTTTTGGTCAGAAATCACATATTGAAATCTACCCGAAACACTTTCTAAAGCAGATAAAAGCCTTAGAACTTCTAGGCTTTCTATACCCAACTCTACGGCAACGCCATAGATGGCCAAAAGATTATAGGCGTTGAAAGTGCCTATCAATTTTGTCCAAACTTCATTTTCATTGATTTTGAGGAGCAAACCAGAAAATTGATTTTCGAGAATTTGTGCTTTATAATTGGCATACGTTTTTAGGGCATACGTCAGTTTGCGAGCAGCAGTGTTTTGCAACATTACTTGACCATTTTTGTCATCAATATTGGTCAATGCAAATGCAGATTTTGGCAAATTATCAAAAAAAGATTTTTTTACATCTCTATATTCAGCAAAATTGGG
>JAYTNQ010000377.1:0-1090 GCA_043748255.1 Bacteroidota bacterium | reverse complement strand
CAATGGAACGTAAAGATGGAACAACCGATATTTTCAAGATGTTTTTAGGAGATGTTGTATACAAAGGAAATAAAACAGAAGAACATAAGGTTCTTGTTAGAGCAATCGAGTTCAAAACAAACGACAATGTATTTAATGAAACCGAAGTGGATTTTCGTGGTAACCCGCAATACAGTAAAATGATTGTGAAATTGTGCGATTATAATCCAAGAAACGATTTTATAGTTCGTGTAATATGCGACTTAATAGAGGAAAATCCAAAAAATCAAATAATCATTTTAGGACATAATAGATCTATTCTGTATTACATTCACGACGAAATGGACAAGAAAAATGTTGGTACAGTTGGGTATTATCTCGGTGGAATGAAACAAACCGCATTAGATGAAAGTAGTAAAAAACAGATAATATTTGCGTCATATGCAATGGCGGCTGAGGGTTTAGATATTGCGACATTGAGTACATTAATATTTGTTACACCCAAAACGGATATAATTCAATCAGTAGGGAGAATTTTAAGAACAAAACACAGCAATCCAATAGTAGTGGATATTGTTGATAAACATCAATTATTTCAAAATCAGTGGAATAAGCGAAGAATATACTATAAAAAGTCAAATTATAATATAAAAATGATAAATACAGACAATTATGTAAATATGTTGGACACCAATAATTGGAATACGATTTTTCATCCAAAAAAAGGGGGATGTTCTTTGTCTGGCGACGAAGAGACCTACGAAAAAATAAGTGCTGGTAAATGCTTAATCGATGTATCAAGCATATAATAAGTTTATATAATTGGTAAATTTGATAATGATGTTACTTTTAATAGTCCGCCATAAATAACTTTAATCGGAACCCACCTCTTAAATTTTGTATGATAAACACAATCCATAACAATTTCTAAATTCGTGTCCACATATTTGTCTACACGAACATCTTCAAAATCGTCCTCATCGTCACTTTCTTCGATAAGGTCAAGATTGTAGTTTTCTTTTATATTTCTAAACAATGAATTCATGTATACACTACTTTTACAATTTGGTATATACGCTACATCGTACAAATTCAAATTTCTATGTTCGTC
>JAYTNQ010000376.1:0-3066 GCA_043748255.1 Bacteroidota bacterium | reverse complement strand
AAGGCAAAATGACAAAAAGTTGGTCGAAATCGCGTTTGATGGCTTTGATTCTGTTTTCTTTCCATGCCCAAATTTGGGGTGCGATATAATAGTTGGTTTTGAAGCCATTTTGTTTGGCCCATTTTGCGATTCGCATATTAAATCCGGGATAATCGATAAAAATGACAACATCGGGATCAAATTTTTGAATGTCGTTTTTGCAAAAAGCAAGGTTTTTCAGAATGGTTCTAATGTTCATCAAAACTTCCAAAAATCCCATAAACGACAAATGTTTGTAATGTTTAACAATTTGTCCACCAGCGTTTTGCATCAAATCGCCACCCCAAAACCGTATGTCTGCTTGTGGGTCTAATGTGATAATTTCTTTCATCAAATTGGCACCATGCAAATCGCCCGATGCTTCTCCTGCAATGATATAATATTTTTTTGGTGTGTTTGTTTGGTTCAAATTGGAGGTTTTATTTTATAAAAAAACGGTACATATTGCCATGGTAATCGTGGCCAAAATAATTCCTTTTGCCATCGTATCTTTGTTTATTTTTAATAATAAAAAAAAGGAAATAAGGTTTAAAACTGCGCCAAGTGTAATTAATTTTCCTAATCTACCTTCGTGAATCATAATCGATATTCCGGATTGAAAAGAATAGTTTGTAAATATAATCACGAACAAATAACTTCCTATAAATGTGGCAACTATTCCAATTATAAAACCATAAAGTAAATCAATTTTTTTCATACTAAAAGTCTTTTATAAGTGCTAACTCGGTTCTGAAAGCCAACATTTTGTCGCCAAAAAGTGCTGCCCCTTCCGCACGAAATGCCGGAGCATCTTCTTCATAATATTGCATCAAAGTGGCTCGGCTATCGGTGGTATATTGTACAGAATAGGTGGTGCCACCCATCTCTTCTTCGATTAAAACTTTGACCAACCGTGCTGATGAAAACTTTTTGGTAGCCAAAATTTCGGGTATATGTTTGGTTTGCATCCAAGACAACCATTGGTCATGTACACTTTCGTGAATATTGATAGTTACGTTATAGATAATCATGGTGAAAGTTGCTTTTTTTGTTCTTAAATTTCTTTGTCACCGCGCAATTGTCTGTATTTTTTTCGGGCGTCTATAAAATATATACTGTCTTCGTGATGAAATATAATTTGTTCATATAGTGCCTTTGCTTTTTCGACATCATTGTTGTGTTTATTTTGAATTTCTGCCGAAAAATAAAGTGCTTCGTCTATATAAATCCCGTCTTGATGTTGGTCTATAATGATTTGATATTGCGCTAAAGCAGTTGCAAAATCACCTAATTTTTCATAAATTTTGGCCATTCGGTATAGGGTGATACTTTCTATCTCATCTCCCTTGTTTTCTTTCAAAATGGATTGAAATTGATCCAATGCTTCTTTGTTTTTGTTTTGGTACAATAAATAATCACCATGGGCAAATTTCTTTAGCGCTACATGTGTAGAGTCTGCCTCGGTGTTGTCATGAATAAGCATAAACAACTCCATGGCATCATTTGCAATAAGCTGTGTTGATGCCGATTTTAGGGTTTTAAATTGTTTTTGAGCCCAATCAAAATCTGTTTTGAAATAGCTGGTTTTGGCCGCTTTCAAGCTTGCCTCGTGACCAACTTCGTCGTTTTTTAGGTCGTCTTCGATTTGTGCGTAATAAATAGAGGCTTGATTAAATTTTTCTTCATACAACAAAATATCTGCCAATTCCATTTTTACGTCGGCTTCTTGATATTTGTTTAGCGGAAGCTCCAAGGTGGCTTTCAAAATGGTTTTTCCTTGATCGGGTTTGTTTAAATTAAATGTAACAAAATGAGCCTGAAGCGTTTGCAATTCTAACGAATATGGGCTAACGCCAAATTGGGTCAGCAAATTTGTCAACTCTGCTTCTATTGCTGTATAATCTATTTCTTTGGCACTGTCTATTTTGATACCCATTAATTTGCTATTTGCTTTGATTTTCAAATCATTATCTTGAGTATTTTCCAACACAAAAAGCAAAATTTCTTTGGCAGTATCGGTTTCTTTTTCGTCAAAAGCCAATTGTGATAGATTGACAATATTTGAAAAAGATTCGGGATTTCGTTTGAAAATCGCTTTTTCTTGCACAAATGCTTTCAAATATTCTTTTTGCTGCACAAAAAACCAACTCAGATATTTGTTCCAAAAAATATCTTGGTCTTGCTGCGCCCGCAACAATAGTGCTTTTTTGAGTGCATTATTAAAAACCTCGTCATTTTTGTCGTTCATAAAAACCGTCAATTGATTTTGAATCATTTGTTCCATTCCGGGGTTTGAGTGTGCCTCGGTCAAAAACTTTTCGATCATCAAATCAGTATTTCCCATTTGTCCATACAATATAGCCATTTGATAATTAAAATTCATTTTTGGGTCTATATCTAATGCTGTTTGATAGGTTTTGATGGCATAAGCAAGTAGAATTTTGGCTTCAAATGATTGGGCAACAATATAGGCATTTACGGGTCTTTCTTTTACTTTGGCCACTGCAATTTCATAATTTTGCTTGGCTTTATCTTCCATCTTTTGCAACTGAAAATTATAACCCAATTCAACCCAAAGATTGGGTGTTTTAAATTTTTCTAATCGTTCTAATATGCCCTTTTCGGCAGTTTCAAACTGTGATAATTGCTGATAACAATCGATGCGTCGCTGAAAATAATTGGCGTTTGCAGGTTGCGTTTTATAAAGCTCGTCAAAGCTAATGAGTGCTTTTTCAAAATCGCCTTTGTCAAAATAATTTTGCGCCAATTGTTCGTTTTGACTAAAAAGAGTCAACGACATTAAAAGAAAAAGGCCAACTACAATTTTTTTCATTTTGAGGAGGATAATAATTTCAAAAAAATACTAATTGATGATAGAAAATCCCGTATATCGCTGCAAAACATCTGGAATAATGATGCCGTCTTCTGTTTGATAATTTTCTAAAATTCCGGCCAAAACGCGAGGCAATGCCAGCGAACTTCCGTTCAAAGTGTGTGCCAAATTATTTTTGCCGTCTTTGTCTTTGAAGCGCAACTTGAGCCTGTTGG
>JAYTNQ010000375.1:0-1094 GCA_043748255.1 Bacteroidota bacterium | reverse complement strand
TTTTTTCTATGATAATTGTACTGTCCATTTTAATTTAATTTTGCAACATTAGTTTTCACATCAACATCTAATGGTTTTGAAACCATACTTATTTTTTTGCGGTCAATGTCTCGACCATCCAAAATGAATTTTTCTGTAGCAATCTCAACTTTATCCAGTTTTTGAGTATAGTTATTTTGATTAATAACCGAGTCTTTCTCAAACTTTCGTGGTCCTTCAATCACCCAATCCGAAGGATTTTTGTGATCAAATCTACACCCATTGCAAATAAATTCTTCAACTTCGTGATACTCGTCCTTGCGCCCCGTTACACGCTGAACTTCGTCTCCAAACATCCAAACCGTGGTTTTGCCACAACATTTGTCACAATCTCGATGCGCATTATATGGCTTATTAAACCAAACACGTGATTTGAACCTAAAAGTTTTATCGGTCAAGGCACCAACTGGGCAAACATCTATCATATTGCCCGAAAATTCGTTGTCTATCGCCTTGGATATACAAGTCGAAATATTTGAATGATCACCTCGATCCATCACACCATGCACTCGATTGTCTGTCAATTGATCGGCTATCATCACACAACGATAGCACAAAATACAGCGATTCATGTGCAATTGAATGTTTGGACCAATATCTTCTGGCTCAAAAGTTCGTTTTTCTTCAACAAATCTCGTTTCAGATTTTCCGTGTTCAAAACTCAAATTTTGCAAATCGCACTCGCCAGCTTGATCACAAACTGGGCAATCTAAAGGGTGGTTGATCAACAAAAATTCGGTTACAGATTTTCGAGCTTCTTGCACCCGTGCCGATGATTTTGAATTTACTTCCATGCCATCCATACAGCCCGTCACACACGATGCCATAAGCTTTGGCATAGGCCGTGGGTCGGCTTCGCTGCCTTTGGCTACTTCTACCAAACAACAACGACATTTGCCTCCGCTTCCTTTTAATTTTGAATAATAGCACATGGCTGGTGGCACTACTTCGCCTCCAATCATTCGTGCGGCTTGCAAGATGGTGGTTCCTGCTGCTACTTCTATGGACTGTCCGTCTATGGTTACTTTCATTCTTATTTTGTTTTTTGTTTCTTT
>JAYTNQ010000374.1:0-1095 GCA_043748255.1 Bacteroidota bacterium | reverse complement strand
TGGTTTTGAAGTAAATGGCGCTACAACAACCCACTCAAAACTATCAGAATTGTCACATTTGGGTATTCATCCGTTTTTGATTTCGATAGAAAACGATTCGATTGAGGGTGATATTGAGGTTTTTTTAAAAAATGTTTCGGTGCTTATTATTACAATTCCACCTAAATTACGCACCGAAACCAACGAGAATTTTCTAAAAAAAATGGCTATTCTTGTTCCGTTTATCGAAAAATCTGGTATCAAAAAGGTGATTTTTGTAAGTTCGACTTCTGTTTTTGAAGATGTAAATCAGGTTGTTTATTCGGCAGAATTTGCAAATCCAAATACCAATTCTGGAATACAACTTTTGGAATGCGAGAAATTGCTACAAGAAAACTCAAATTTTGATACAACTATTGTTCGCTTCGGCGGCTTGATTGGCAAAGATAGACATCCTATATATAGTTTGTCTGGCAAAAAAGGTGTCAAAAACCCAAATGCAGCCATAAATTTGATTCACCTTTCAGATTGTATTGCGGTTTTGCAGCGAGTGATAGCACTTCAATATTGGAGAAAAACCCTTCATGCGGTGGCACCTTTTGATGCTACAAAAGCTGATTTTTATACCAAAAAAGCCCTAAAAATGGGTTTGAACCCTCCGATATTTGATTTTTTGACACCTTCTTTTGGCAAAAAAGTGCTGCCATTTCCGCAGGAATTTTTTGATGATTTTGTGTTTGAATATCCAAATTTAGAATAACCGCAAGAATATTCATAAAAACGGCAAGACTTATGAAGTTTTTTTATGATTTAATATTAAATCAAAAATTTATATATACATTTGTTTTTCAAAACATTATAGCCATGAAAAGTAACTTTACCCCTAACCTATTTTTGTTCATTTTTGGTTTTTTATTTCATACTTCATTGTCTGCACAAATTGTGGCACAAGATGATGTTTTTTTATTTGGACAATTAAATGATACTTCATTGAAAAGCGTGTTGACCAATGACACCCTAAACGGGAATACCGTTTTGCCATCATCGATAACACTACAGCCTGCCGAAACATTCGTTTATGTGCCCATTCATATCGATGTTACAACAGGCTTTGTT
>JAYTNQ010000373.1:0-3081 GCA_043748255.1 Bacteroidota bacterium | reverse complement strand
AAACTTTACGATAACCCCATAGAGGTGATAAAATTGACGGTTCCGTTCAACCGGAGTTTCATTGTTGGCTTTTCAAGCCCAACGAAACTCTAGCTGTTAACTGCTGGCATTTTATACGGAATGTTGAAGTTCAATTTCAGGCATTTCGTCATAAGTTCTTCCATTTAGCGTTCTTCCGTTTGCTTTTTTGTTTTTTCCGCCCCATTGTTTAAAGAAAAAAGCAACGCTTTTTTCTTTACATTGTTCTTGAATATCTAGAACCCAATCAGCATCCATTGGTCTTGGTTTATGTCCACTTTCTCCGCCAACAATTACCCAATCTATATTTTCTAAATTTATTTCTCCTAAATGTGCAAGTAATGGTTCTAATGATAAAAACTTTACTCTTGCATTAATTTGTCTTAAATCATCAATTCTATGTTTTTCTTTAGCGTTTTCAACAGAAACGCCCATCCAAATATTATGTGTCCATTTCAATTCTGTATGCAATTCTAGTAATCTTTCCGCTCTTTTGGTTAAGACTTGAAAAACGTGCTGAGGATTATCGTTCATTACTTTAAATACTTTTTGAATGAATTCTAAAGTTATTTCTTTATGAAATAAATCACTCATTGAATTTACAAAAACAACTTTTGAATGTTTCCAAGTGTAAGGAATTTTTAAAGCATCTTCGTGAGTTCTGACTTTAAAATTATCTTTATACTTTTCAACGCCCATTGCTTTTAATCTTTTTGACATAATTTCTGCGTAGCAGAATTTACAACCAGTAGAGATTTTGGAACAACCAGTTGTTGGGTTCCAAGTCATTTCGGTCCACTCAATACTTGATTGTGCCATTTTAAGATGCTTTATTATATTTAGTTACGATTTCATCTGCTACTTTTACTGCCGATTTATTGTTTGAAACCATTAAAAAGTGAAACATTACTGAATTAGAACTATTTTTCAAAATATACGGTTTTGATACAAATTTAAATAATTTTTTAAGTCTTTCGCTATAAAGTATGGCAGATTTTTCAATTGCATTTTCTTCTTTCGTAGTTTTTGAAACATCTCCGAAGAGTGTTGGAATAACTTGTTCGTTATAAAAGTATGAAACTATATCTTTTTGTTCCATTCCTAAAAATATTTCAAGTTTAGAAAGCCAAGCATCTGAAATTTTACCATCTCTTTTTAAAAGCCTATTTACTCCCATTCCTGTTGGAATAAGTATCCAAACATCAACACTTAACTTTTGTAATGTTTCTAATGAACTCCAATTTAATTGCATTCCGCAAGGATCTATATAGGCTAAAGTTTTATACTTTTTACCTTTTGCACTAACCAAAAATTTACTCATAGATTGTATCTTTTCATTACAATCAGTTTCTACAATATGTATTTTTTTGTTTGGAAAAATATCAGATGTATTTTGTTTAAGTAAATTTATGTTATCAGGTTCTTTTTCAACAAAATAATATAAATCAAATGGTCTTGGATTTCCTATTTCTAAAATTCTAGAAGCAGCACCAACAATCATTTTTTGATTTTCTTCATTTCCTTTTTTTATAAATCCAGAACCTGCAAATCCATCAAAATACAATAATTTCCATTCATATTGTTTTGCAAAACTATTCATAATTGTTAAATATGCTTTCGCATATTCAACTAAAATTTCGATTTTATTTTCAGTCCAATCTCCTCCGAATTTATTCATAAAGTTTTATTTATCATTTTAGTTGTGCGGTTCGCAATGCTAGCAGTTAACGTCTCGTGGCTTGCAGAAGTTGGGGATTTGGTTAGCCTAAACTTCGATTAATTACTGACCACAAAAGTACAAAACAATGTGTAAGTTCATGACCAAAACCCCAATTGCGCCAAGCATCTATGTAAAAGTAGTAAATTTGAGCACCAAAAAATTTTAGTTTTTAACTTGTAGTACAGCTTGCTGTCTACCCAAATTTTATAAATATGAATACTCAAATTACTACCATGCCAAAGATATATATTGGTTTGGACATTCACAAAAAAACTTGGTCTGTTTCTATTCAAACCGATCTTTTTTTTCACAAAACCTATTCGATGCGCGCAAAAACTGAAGATTTGTATCAGTATGTGCTCAAAAATTTTCCAAATTATGAAGTGAACTTGGTTTATGAGGCTGGTTGTTGTGGTTTTTCAGTAGCCCGTTTTTTTTTAAATTTAGGCTGGAAAGTTTTGGTTGTAAATCCAGCGGACATAAAAACGGGTGATAAACAGAAATATCAAAAAACAGATGTTTTAGACGCCAAAAATTTGTCTAATCAACTAAAAATGGGTGCTTTGAAAGGCATAAATATACCAACGGAAATCGAAGATCAGTTCACAAGTTTGGCGCGTCATCGCACCCAAGTGACCAAAAAACTGCGACAAACCAAGTCTCACATCAAAAGTTTTTTGCTTTTTCATGGCATCGAAGTTCCTGCCGAGTTTGACAATTCAAATTGGACAATTGATTTTTTGAAATGGTTGGATGCCTTAAAATTTGAATCAGATTGTGGCGATTTTGCCTTGCAAGGAAAATTGAGAATGTTTCGATTTGTAAAAGCAGAATATCTATTAATTGCCAATCAAATGCGATCTTTTTGTAGAAAAAACTACAAAAAAGATTATGATTTGCTAAAAAGTATTCCGGGTATTGGTGGCTATTTGTCTTCTGTAATCATAGCCGAGTGTGGTGATTTAAAGCGTTTTAATACAGAGGGGCAGTTTGCGAGTTTTGTAGGTATTGTGCCAGGAATGTACAATAGTGGTGGTGGCGAAAAATGTTTGGGAATCACCCCAAGAAGTAGAAGTCAGCTGCGGAGTTATCTTATTGAAGCAGCATGGATTGCCATTAGAAAAGATGCTGAAATGCAGGAATATTATAAAAAACATCATGGCAAAAACGTAAAAAATGTCATTGTAAAAGTGGCACACAAAATGACCCGTCGGATATTATCTGTAATCAAAACCCAAAGTCCTTATCAAATTAATAAAAATGTAACAACGACAATTCAAGAAGCATAAAACACAAATCGAGTATCAAAAACCAGGATATTAATTTTCTTAAAAGCTCATTAT
>JAYTNQ010000372.1:0-1096 GCA_043748255.1 Bacteroidota bacterium | reverse complement strand
CCAGGATATTGGCAGGTGTTTGGTTTGAAAATGTGCGAATGAGTATGGCTACGATTCCTTTGGTAAGAATGGCGTCGCTATCTGCGGTGAATAGGATTTTTTGGTCTTGTTTTTGGGCGTGTAGCCAAACTTTTGATTGGCATCCACTGATGAGGTTGTTGTCTCTTTTAAATTTTTCATTAATTTGCGGAAGGGTTTTTCCGAGTTCGATGATATATTCATAACGTTGCATCCAGTCGTCAAAAAGTTCAAAATCGGCTACTATCTCTGCTTGAATGTCGTTAATTTTCATCGTTTGTGTGTGTAAAAGAGCTTATTTTTTGGATTAAATTGGCAATTTCTTCGGGTGGAAATCCATGGTCAAAGCTTTCTGTTTGATAGGCTTTGTCGGCGATTGTGATTTTAAAATTTGCGATAGCTGCGCCGTCAAATTTTCGTTTTTCGGTTGGGGCTTTAAAGTTTGGCAATTCGTCGAGGTTGATTTTTTTGTATTCAGACAATAAAAACTGCCAGCTTTCGTCTGAAAGATGTATGGTTTCTGGTTTTCTTTGACCGCTTCGATCGTTTGAAACAGACATGATTTTGTCTTGAATGGTTATTTTTTGAAAAAAACCTCTTGTGTTTGCGGTATATTCAAAAACGGGGTTTTGGGGTAGTGCTTTTGGAACGGTAGTGCAGCTTTTTGTCAAAAAAACGGTGAGCATAAGTAGGGAAAACATTTTCATATTTGGGGTTTTAAAAAATTAATAATGGTTATTGCAACATGGTAATTGCTTTTTGCAATGCCGCAACAAGTTGGTCTATTTCTGATTTGGTGTTATAAAAACTAAAACTGGCTCTGATGGTTCCGGGGACTTCAAAAAATGCCATAATGGGTTGTGCGCAATGGTGGCCTGTTCTAACGGCTATACCCAATTTGTCGATGATAGCACCAATGTCATAAGGGTGTATGTCTTTGATGTTAAACGAGATAACCGAAGTTTTTTGTTTGGCTTGCCCAAAAAAAGTGATGCCTTCCAGCTGTTCTAACTGTTGCATGGCATAGTCTAAAAGCATTTTTTCTTGTTTTTGAATTTGGTCAAATCCAATGGCGTTG
>JAYTNQ010000371.1:0-8300 GCA_043748255.1 Bacteroidota bacterium | reverse complement strand
ATTTTATTTATTTTTGACTCATGAATCAATTTTTATTTTCTAAAATTCAAAAAAGTTCGGCACACACACAAAACCGAATAGAAAACGGCAACTTTGTGGTTGAAAACCCAGATTTGGTTCAAGATTTGGTTGTTTTTTGTTTTGAAAGCGACAACAAATTTCACATTCGAGCTTGCTGTATTTTGGAAAAAGTTTTTGAAATAGACCTCGATTTATCCTACCCATATTTAGACTTTATAGCCCACAATATTCAAAAAATCAAAAACGATAGCGCGATTAGGTCTCTTTCGCGGTTTATAAAATTTTTAGCCCAAAAAAACAGTCAAAAAAACACCAACAACCAGCCAATACTTTCTGCTTTTCAGCACGAAAAATTTACTGAAGCAGCCTTTGATTGGTTGATTTCGGATTATCGAATAGCCGTAAAAGCAAACGCTATATACATGCTTTTTGAATTGGGCAAAAACACCGATTGGATTTATCCAGAATTAAAAATGATCTTGGAGCAAACCACCAATCCTTCACCAGGCTACAAAGTTGTGGTGAGAAATGTATTAGAAAAACTGCATAAAAATTAATTATTTTTAGTCACCATTCTTATTTTCAAGACAAATTATATTGCTGTTTATGGGTAGCAAATCAAAACCCATTTTTTATAAGATATAAAACATCAAACCAATATTCAAACTATTCAAACCTTGAATATCAAGCATTTGACTCTCGTTTTTGAACATCCCATTTAGCCCATAAAAAATAGATCCGTTCCAAGTGTTTTGACCCAACGAAAGTGTTGGCCCAAATTGCAACTTGTTGAAAAAATGATTGTTAATTAACACACTTGTAAAGCTGTCGCTCACAAATTTGGTTTTATCAAATAGCAAATATTGCAATTTAAACCCCCCATAAATACGATAAAACTTGTGGCTTTGTGGCGTCGAGTTGCGCCATCTCAATTCTAACGGAAACTCTACAAAAATCTGCTCCAATTTGTTCAAACCAAAACTTGCATTATCTACCAATTGAACATCAACCCCCCCCAGATTATCTGTAAATTTAAGGTTTTGATAATATTTGTTATAAGCAAACCCAAAACCAAAAGCAACAGCAATCGTTCTGTTTTTGTTCAAAGGCATATCACGCAAAAATCCAACCGAAACCGATATAGGAAACCCATTTTGAACAAACCCTAAAGGCGTGTTTTGCAAACGATTATACACCGAAATGCCGCAATAAAACTGATCTTCACGATACAAAGAATCTAATTTTGAAAACGGTAAATCAAGATTTTTGACTTGCGAGTTTGAAACAACCGAAACCAAAAACAGGCCAAAAAAAGCAATTCGACACCCAAACATATTTTTTTTTATAAAAATACAAAAAAAACTCAAAAAAAATAAAAATAGCACAAAAATTAACAAAACAAATCAAATAAACCCCGATTTTAAATCAAAAAAAGTACATTTACAAACAATTAGCAAAAAACAACTTTCAAAACATTGAAAACAAACAAAAACTGAAAACATGAAAGAAAAAGCAACCCTAAAACAAATAGCAAAATCACTAAACGTATCAGTTTCAACTGTTTCAAAAGCATTAAACGACAGCCCAGAAATTAGCGAACCAACCAAAATCAAAATCAAAGAATTCGCAAAACTCAAAAACTACAAACCCAATATCACCGCCCTAAACCTCAAAAAACGTAGCACAAAAACAATAGGCGTTATCATCCCAAACATCCTCAACTCGTTTTTTGCAAAAGTATTTTCGGGCATCGAAAAAATCGCCGATCAAAACGGCTATCACCTCATCACTTGCATCTCAAACGAGTCGCTCGACAAAGAAATAAACGCACTACAAATGCTTAGCAACGGAACAATCGACGGCTTTATCCTCTCGATTTCTGAAGAAACCCAAAAACAAAATCAGTTCAAACACTTCACCGAAATAATCAACGATGGCACGCCAATCGTGATGTTTGACCGCGTTTCAGACGAAGTAAATTGCAGCAAAGTTATAGTCGATGACTTTGACTCTGCCACAAATGCCACACAACATTTGATTCAAATTGGCTGTAAAAAAATAGCCCTATTCTCGACTATCGACAACCTGAGCGTAGGAAAACTCCGCACAAAAGGATACCGAAATGCCCTCCAATCCAATCAAATTATTGAAGACGAAAACCTCATTATTCTAACCGATTCCACAGACCAATTTGACCAAAAAGCAGCACAACTATTTGCCAAAAATCAAATCGATGGCATCTTTGCACTCGACGAACACTCTGCCACAATGGCCATCAAATTAGGCCTAAAAAACGGCTACAAAATACCCGAAAACCTATCTATCATTGGCTTTGCAGACGGAGTATGGTCGCGTCGCCTCACACCAAGCCTCACCACAATTAGCCAACATGGCCCCGAAATTGGCGAAACAGCCGCCCAGTTATTGATCCAACAATTAGAAAGCAAAGACGACGAAACCACCCACAAAACCACCATCATAAAAACCGAATTAAGACAGCGCGAATCCACCCGAAAAACAATATAAATTTCCCTTTTTTTTGGGCGTGCCCCTATCGGGTCGGTCTCCGGCTCCCGCTTTTTGGGCCTGGCTGAAACGCCAGCCCCAAAAGAGCTCCGCCTTCGCCCTCACGCGACCCCCGAAAACCAACACCAATATCTTCAAAAACCAAAAAAAATTAAAACCAAAATGAAGCACCCAAACCCAAATTTGTCAGTTTCAAATATAAACGCTACTTTTGGCTAAACAATTTTGACTAAAAAGCAAAAAAACGCTACGATTTTGTTAAAACAACAATACAATGAACAACAAAAAATATTTTTTCACCATTTTCATTCCGCTTTTATTAGTATCCTGTGTTCCAACCCAAGACCTAATATATCTGCAAAACAAAAGCAAAACAGCACCCATAAACCCGATAGTTTCAAAACCATATCGCCTGCAAACAAACGATGTTTTAAACATTTCTATCAAAGCAACCGACCCAAAAGTAGTAGCCATTTTCAGCCCAAGCTCCAACACATCCCCAACAGCAAGCAGCACCCCAACCGAACAAACATCCTATTTTGACGGATTTAGCATCAACGACCATGGCAACATCAGAATGCCCATAATTGGAAATATCGAAGCCCTCGGACTTACAATAGACGAACTTCGAATCAAAATAGAAAAAGAACTTTTAGACACCTATTTCAAAAAAGAAGCCGGCATATTTGTAAATGTCAAACTCTCAGGATTGCGATTTACCATCAATGGCGAAGTAGGAATGCCAGGCACAAAAACCCTATTTCAGGACAAAGTAAACCTGCTCGAAGCCATTGCAAACGCTGGCGATATCTCTATCACTGGCGATAGAAAAAACGTTAGCGTAATGCGCCAATTTCCATACGGAACCGAAATTCATGACATAGATTTGACCGATATAAACGCCCTACAATCACCCTATTATTACCTTCAACCAAACGATTATATCTATGTCAAACCCCTAAAACAAAAAACATGGGGCACTGGCAAAACAGGCATAGAATCATTAGGAACAATCATCACTTTATTGACCTTGGCAACCACTACTTTTTTAATAATAAAAAAATAACAATAAATTCAAATGCTTGACAATAAAGATTTTACGTTTTTTGAAAATGAAAACAGTTTTGACTTCAAAGGTTTTTTGATCAAAACGTTGAGTTATTGGAAATGGTTTTTGCTCAGCTGGATTCTCGCTTTTACAATCGCCTATCAAGTTAATATTCGTAAAGAAAAAATTTATGGAATGGAGACAACCATCTCCGTAAAAGAAGAAAGTAACCCGTTTTTTACATCCAATACAAGTTTGGTTTTCAACTGGGGCGGCACCTCAGACGAAGTACAAACCATCGCCTCAACACTCAAATCTCGATCACATAACGAATTGGTTGTTAACAAATTAGACTACTTTATATCCTATCAAAAACAAGGAAAATACAATATGACAGATGCCTTTGGCGAAGTGCCTTTTTATGTCAATATAGACAAAACAAAAGGACAACTCGCCAATACCAATATCAACATCAAATTTTTGAACGAAAAAACATACCAAATCACCATTTTGTTTGATACCCAAACAGCTAATTTGATTAGATATTTTGATAACTCGAGCACCAATACCGCAGTACAAAAAGGCGAATTTGTACAAACCTATCAAGTAGGAAAAACAGTCTCGCTTCCGTTTTTGAATTGGAAATTAGAAATAAACGACAACCCAGGATTCTATACAGGAAACGAATTTACGGTTTGCTTTAACAGCTTTGACAACACCGTAGCCAATTATCAAAGTATCAATGTAGAGTCTGATAGCAAAGGAGCTTCAATACTAAAACTTTCGCTACAAGGCACAAACAAAGCTCGAATGGTAACCTATCTCAACACTACGGTTAAAGTATTAAAAGACAATCAATTGGCAATGAAAAATCAATTTGCCACCAATACTATCGAGTTTATAGACAGCACATTAGTTGCCATGGAAGATCAAATGAAATCGACAAGCGACGAGCTCAAAACCTTCAGAAAAGACAAAAACATTATTGAAATTGAAGAAGGAGGAATCAAAATATCTGAACAACTTGTAGAATTTGATCTCAAAAAAGACGAAGTTACCAGAAAACTAACCTACTACAATACTTTAAAAAATTATCTAAAAAACAGTACAGACTTTTCTCGATTGCCCGCACCTTCAGTAGCCGGGATAGATGACCCCAATATTGTTGTCAATGTATCACGACTTATTGCGCTCTCTACACAAAGAGCCGAAATGCAATATGCCGTAAAAAGCGACAAAATATTTCGAGATTTTGACAATCAAATGACCGCTTTGAAAGAAGTTTTGCTCGAAAATATTTCGACTGCCAAAGTAGCATTACAAAATGAAATAAATTTGCTCGGTAGCAAAATTAACAAGTCAGAAAGCAGTATCAAACAATTGCCCGAAGATCAGCAAGAACTTATCAAAATTAAACGAAAATACGACCTAAACGACAATATATACAGCACTTTTTTGGCCAAGAAAAGCGAAGCAGACATTGTTCGTGCGGCCAATTTATCAGACATTCACTTTTTGGACCCAGCCAAAGATACAGGTGGCGGACTTATTGGTCCAAAAACAAGTGTAAACTATATTTTGGCACTATTTTTAGGATTTTTGTTTCCAATGTTATTGGTTTTTGGTTTGTTTTTTATCAATACAGCCATTCAAAACACAGATGATATTGTCAAATTAACAAAGCTTCCGCTTATTGGAATTGTTGGAAAAAAGCACACCCACACCAACTTGAGCGTTTTTGAAATGCCAAAATCGGCATTGTCAGAATCATTTAGAGCCATCAGATCTTCATTACAGTTTTTGTACAAAAAAAATCATGTTGAGGGCTCAAAAACCCTTATGATCACCTCCTCTATCAGTGGCGAAGGAAAAACGTTTTGCTCTATGAATTTGGCCACTGTTTTTGCACTTAGCGAAAAAAAAACACTTATTATTGGAATGGATTTGCGAAAGCCCAAAATATTTCAAGATTTTAATATTACAAATGATATTGGCGTTGTCAACTATTTGATTGGCCAAAAAACAACTACCGAAATCATTCAAAAAACACACATTCCGTTCTTGGATGTAATTACTTCTGGACCTATTCCGCCAAATCCCGCCGAACTTATCTTGAGTGATGCAATGAGCGCTTTGTTTGCAGATTTAAAATCCAAATATGATTATATTATTTTAGACACACCGCCAATTGGGCTCGTATCTGACGCAATGGGTTTGGCAGCTTTTTCAGATTTAATTTTGTATGTAGTACGCCAAAATTTTACCAAAAAAGATATGATAACCCAGCTTAATACACGAACAAAAAGTGGCGAACTCAACAATGTGAGCATCATTTTGAACGGATTTGAAAGCAAAGCAAAATATGGTTACGGCTATGATTCTATTTATGGAAATTATGCAAATGGCTATTATGTTGACGAAAAGCCAAAAGGTTTTTGGAAATCTATTTTTGCCAATTTTGCCAAATCAAACTCAAATTAGTATGTCATACTCTAACCAAAAATGGCTCTACGAAATTGAGCCAAAAAGTAACTTTTGGAGTTTTAATTTTGCCGAAATTTGGCGATATCGCGATTTGTTATTTCTTTTTGTAAAAAGAGATATTGTTACCTATTACAAACAAACCATTTTGGGTCCAATTTGGTTTTTGATACAGCCGCTTATTACATCTGTTGTTCAATATGTAATTTTTAGCAAAATAGCACAAATTCCGTCAGACGGTATAAACTATTTTTTGTTTGCTTTGGCAGGCAATACTTTATGGTTTTATTTTTCGGACGCTTTTAATGCCACCTCAAACACCTTTCGAGCCAATCAAAATATATTTGGGAAAGTCTATTTTCCAAGAATCATTATGCCACTATCAACTACAATTTCGAGCTTACTGAAATTTGGAATTCAGTTTTTGTTTTTTGTGTGCGTGATGGGTTATTTTATTATTAATAACAAGGCTACTTTGCCAAATTGGACTATAATTTTTACGCCCATTATTTTGCTCATCATGGCGATGATTTCTTTGGGATTGGGCATGATTATTTCTGCAATGACAACCAAATACAAAGATTTGACTTTTTTGGTTTCGTTTGGTGTCCAGTTGCTTATGTATATTACACCGGTAGTATATCCGAGTTCATTGGTGTTGAGCAAATTAAATCCAAAGTGGCACTGGATTTTACAACTCAATCCACTAACCAATTTGTTTGAATTTTTTAGATATTCATTTCTTGGAAGTGGTATTTTTAGTATTTTGGGATTAATAATATCTTTTTTTACTGCCTTGTTTTTATTTCTATTTGGACTTTTGATTTTCAACAAAACCGAAAAGAATTTTATTGATACGGTCTAAAAAGCATTTGTTTTTAATAAAATTAGTTTTTAATACAATCAAATAAATTATATATTTGCATCAACAATGATTTAGAAATCCCAATATGAAAATACTAATAACAGGCGGTGCAGGATTTATTGGTTCTAATTTGTGCGAACATTTTTTACAAAAAAATGAAAATGTAATTTGTTTAGATAATTTTGCGACAGGACATTTGCATAATTTAGCTGCGATTATTGACCACAAAAATTTCAAACTTATAAAAGGCGATATTCGAAATTTTGAAGATTGCAAAACTGCGGTTCAAGGCGTCGATTATGTTTTACACCAAGCCGCTTTAGGATCTGTGCCTCGTTCTATAAATGATCCAATAACAAGCAACGACGTCAATGTTGGCGGCTTTTTGAATATGTTAGTAGCTGCTCGTGATGCCAAGGTAAAACGTTTTGTGTATGCGGCAAGCTCTTCTACTTATGGCGATTCTGAAGCCTTGCCAAAGGTTGAAAACAATATTGGAAAACCACTTTCGCCTTATGCAATTACAAAATATGTCAACGAATTGTATGCCGAAATTTTTGGTAAAACGTATGGATTAGAAACAATCGGCTTGAGATATTTTAACGTTTTTGGGCGAAAACAAGATCCAAATGGTGCTTATGCTGCCGTAATTCCAAAATTTGTAACCCAATTGATGCGTCATGAAAGTCCTACCATAAATGGCGATGGCAATTTTTCGCGCGATTTTACCTATATAGATAATGTGATTTTGATGAACGAATTGGCACTCAAAACCACCAATCCAGAAGCCATTAACTCGGTTTTCAATACGGCTTTTGGAGACAGAACAACACTCAATGATTTGATGGGATACCTCAAAGAATACCTTAGCAATTTTGACCCAAAAATAGCAAAAGTACCCGTAATATATGGTGAAAATAGAAATGGAGATATACCACACTCATTAGCAAGTATCGAAAAAGCAAAAAAAATATTGGGTTATGACCCACAATTTTCAATCCAAGACGGACTAAAAGAAGCCGTAAAATGGTATTGGAACAATCTCAAATAAAATGAAAATAGCAGTTATAGGATTAGGATATGTAGGGTTGCCATTGGCAAGATTATTTGCTACAAAATACCCTGTTATTGGGTTTGACATCAACCAAAAAAGAATTGCCGAACTGCAATCTGGCATAGACAATACGCTGGAAATCGAACCCAAATTGTTGCAAGAAGTTTTGTTGGCAACACCTTCAAAAGACAAAAATGGACTTTATTGTTCGTTTGAAATTTCAGACATACAGGATTGTAATTATTATATAGTTACAGTTCCAACGCCTGTTGACAAAAATAACCGTCCAGATTTGTCACCACTTT
>JAYTNQ010000370.1:0-3092 GCA_043748255.1 Bacteroidota bacterium | reverse complement strand
GGATTGCTTCATATTAATCAAGTAATTATTAACGAATTAGAACATTATACCCGTGCCTACATCGTCGGAAAATTAGGATTCAACGACCATCAAACACTCTGTTATGACGATCTAACCATTGGAATAGACAAACTTAATGCCACACAAAATTTTAGTGCGATCACCTATACCTTAAACCAACAACCCGATAATACAAACGATATTGTGCTGCAACTATCAGAAAATGCCATCAATAGCTATATCAAATTTGGAATGCACTTTGACGGATTGTACAAAAGTGCCTTGATAGCCAATTTTACACACAAAAAAACATTATCCAAAAACGACGTTTTGAGCTTGGATGTTATTTTAGGCGATAACTTTCGGTATAATTTAGATTACTATATAGATAATGGCTTTTATTGGAGTTTTGGAATCAAATCAAAACTACACGTTTTTTCAAAAAATGCCGCCTCAGATTTCAGCAATGGCTTACTTTTTTCAAAATTTAACACCAATAATTTACCCATAAACTATTCAGATTGGACAAATCAAATGTATGTACAAACCGTTTTTGTTCAAAAACTCGCCATGACTTTTGGAATAGAACACAAAAAATTCAAAATCAAATCAGACAATTTTCAAAACACCACCCAAACAATTGAAAGTAACGACTATTTTAGCGCTTTTTCAAACATCAAATTCGACTCATTCGACAATAAATATTTTCCAAAAAGCGGTGTTTTGCTTTCAGCAGATTTTCAATCTTATATTTTTTCTACCAATGAAAATACCACCTTCAAACCCTTTTCAATAGCCAAAGCCGAAGTGGCTTTTGCCAAAACATGGTTTAAAAATACAACCCTGAAATGGCAAGTAGAAACAGGTTTTTCCGTAGGAAATACCGCAATACCCAGCTTTAATTTTGTGTTTGGCGGTTTTGGATTCAACGAAATCAATAATATAAAACCACTTTTTGGGTACGATTTTTTGAGCGTTTCAAACAATAGTTTTGTCAAAACAACTGCCACCTTTAATTTTGAATTTTATAAAAATAACCATTTTAATTTTGCAGGCAATTTAGCCAAAATCGAAGATAATTTGTTCAAAACAACTCGATCAATTTCAGTACCCAATTTTTCTGGATATGCCGTGGGTTATGGACTCGAAACCGTTTTTGGACCAATAGAAATCAAGCACAGCTGGTCGCCCGAAATTGGCAAAAATTATACCTGGTTTAGTGTTGGATTTTGGTTTTAACATTTTTTTTCGTTTTTATCCAAAAATAATAGCTATTTTTGAAAACCAAACTAACTATTAAAATAGAAAAACTATGTCTATTTGGAACAAAAAACCACTTTCACAATTATTAAATGAAGCTTCCGATTCCGAAAAAGGAATGAAAAGAACGCTAACAGCCTGGTCGCTCGTTGCCCTAGGAATTGGCGCCATCATTGGAGCAGGACTCTTTGTAAGAACCGCAACAGCAGCTGCACAAAACGCAGGTCCATCTGTAACTTTAGGATTTATTGTAGCCGCTATAGGTTGTGCCTTGGCTGGTCTTTGCTATGCCGAACTTTCCTCGTCTATACCAATATCTGGTAGCGCCTATACCTATACCTACGCCACAATGGGCGAACTTTTGGCATGGATTATAGGATGGGATTTGATACTTGAGTATGCCGTAGGCGCAGCTACAGTGGGTATCGCTTGGAGCGAATATCTTAACAATTTGTTAGTCAACGTATTGCACACCAGTCCAATACCATTTGCATTTTCACATTCACCCTTTCAAGAATCGCCCACAGGAGAGCATGGGATCATTAATTTGCCCGCCTTTTTTATAGTGGCCATGATTAGCTTGCTTTTGATAAAAGGAACCAAAGAATCAGCATTTGTAAACGGATTAATTGTATTAGTAAAAGTTTCAATCGTAATTCTTATTATTGTATTTGGATGGCATTTTATCAATCCAATCAACCATACACCCTATATTCCACAGCCCTCGGTTTTTACTGACGAGCACAATGTTGACCATCATTTTGGGGGTATCATGGGCATTTTAGGCGCAGCCGGAACCGTGTTTTTTGCCTTTATTGGCTTTGATGCCGTAAGCACAGCAGCACAAGAAACCAAAAACCCAAAACGAGATATGCCAATCGGAATATTAGGTTCATTGGCAGTATGTACCGTTTTATACATTCTTTTTGCACACGTTTTGACCGGCATAGAATCTGTCGAATTTTTTAGAACAAGCGGCAAAGAAGCCTCGGTTTCAAACGCTATAACCGCCTCGATGCCAGGTTTTGAATGGTTATCACAGTTTGTTACTGTTGCTATTTTATTCGGTTTTACCTCTGTAATTTTAGTGATGCTTTTAGGACAATCTCGCGTTTTTTATTCCATGGGAAAAGACGGATTATTGCCCCGCTTTTTAGGCGATTTGCATTCAAAATACAAAACACCATACAAAGCAAATTTAGTGATTTTGGTTATAGTTGGTCTATTTGCGGCATTCATACCCGGTGACATTGTTGGAGACATGACCAGTATCGGAACTCTTTTTGCTTTTATTTTGGTTTGCTTTTCAGTAATCGTTTTGCGAAAAACAGAGCCAGATTTGAAACGTGAATTTAGAACTCCATGGGTGCCCGTTGTGCCAATCGCCGGAATAATAGTCTGTCTGGCAATGATATATGGATTAGGTTGGACCAATTGGCTTCGACTATTAGTTTGGTTAGCCATCGGATTGGTGTTTTATTTTATGTACGGAAAAAAGAACTCTGTACTGAATAATCCCGACAAAAAATAACTTTTTCTTTTAATAAAAAAAAAGCATTAAAAAATGATAATCATTTTTTAATGCTTTTTTTTATTAAAATGTTTTTTGTATTCAAAAAAATATTACATTGCGTTACTTTAACACAATGAAAAATTAACCATTAAAACCAATAATAAGCATGAAAAAAATTACAACATCACTATTTATTTTTGGTTTTTTGTTTGTTTCTACTGCACAATCAGTAGATTACAAAGAAAAAGCAAAAAATTTAGTCGTACAAATGACCCTCGAAGAAAAAGCATCTCTCTGTTCGGGACAAACAGAATGGACC
>JAYTNQ010000369.1:0-1100 GCA_043748255.1 Bacteroidota bacterium | reverse complement strand
AAACACCACCTGTAGTTCCATTCAACAATATGGAGCCTGTGTTGGAAGAATTCAAATTTCCATTTACATTAAAATTCATATTGCCCGCAGCATTATTGATGACTGTTAGTGTTTTTGTAGAAGCGTTTGTCACATCACCCAAAACAGTAATTGTACCGGTTATGCTTGCCGTCGAAAAATTCAAATTTCTTAAAAAACCAGCTTCCATAATAAGGTTGCCACCAATTGTAGTTGTAATATTATTTGAGGTCAATCTGACCGAATTTGTTGATGAGGTTGTAGATCGAAGAATGAAATCTCTGTGAGTCAAATTTTTTGTAAAAGAGCTTCCCAATAACGGAAAAGTAGCGGTTTCTACCGAATCAAAAATCAAATTACCAAAACAAGCGGTAAATCCGTTATAAGTATTTGTGGCTACATCAATTTCGGCTGGAATAAAAAAATCAGCAGTTGAGGTTCCATGGTTTTTGATAATAAAATTAGAATTGGGATGAAAAATCTCATTGCCTTTCCATAAACTACTGCTCAATGACGAAGCGGAAAAACTTGTGTTATTAAAATTAAAAGTACCGTTATCTTCAATTTCAAAATTGCCGTTGACTGTCAAGGCACCTGTCATGGTAAAAGAACCACCGGCATAAATATAAATAGAAGCAGCTGTAGAGGATGCTGTGTTTATAAATGAACCACCACTTTTTACTTTTATATTTACGCTATTTGCAAAACTTCCACCTGAGGTAATCGTGTGACCATTTTCTATATAAATATTATTTGCGGTATTAAAGGCAGGTGAGTTTGAAGTTACAAATGTTGTTCCGTTGTGTCTTTTCCAAATTGCTGGGCTTGCTGTATTGCTTGTCCAGGTTCCTCCACCTGTAGTCATATAATCTCCATTTACATACACAATCGCAGTAATATCAAACGCTGATGAAGTGAGGTTGTAAGTCGGCAATCCTGTGGAAGTTGCGTTCAAATACAAAGGAGATCCTGCAACAGTGTGGGTTATTGTCCCAAATGTTGCCACACCCAAAACTGCAGTTGTAGTTACAGGTGTGCCAGTCATTGTACCTGTTGATGTGAGTGCCACAGGGCTCACAAAA
>JAYTNQ010000368.1:0-1101 GCA_043748255.1 Bacteroidota bacterium | reverse complement strand
ATTGTGCCAAAAACAATCATGCTTGCACCGCCTGTGCCTCCAATGCCTGCAAAGGCTTCTGTTGGATTAATCATTTTTCCTTTCGCATCTAATCCCTCTTGATTAAAGCCCCCCTGCCACAAACTGCTTGCCATACTGCTTATTGATCCTGCGGCAAAGCCATTCCAAAAATTGCCGCCTCAACCGTGAACGTCCTGTTACATGAATCTTTTCTGTACCTAATTTCGGTTATGATGATTAGGATATCGCAAATATAAACAAAAAACTACAACTTGTTTTTGTTTGATTTACTTTGTGGGCATGGGCTTGAAGTTTGCGCTAGCCGTTGAGGATATTTTGGTACGGATTAGTGGGTGATAGGACTGTGTTAACTAATGCTGGTGACGGAGGGGAAACAATTACCAATTAACACGAATCTCCGCAGTTTGTCATGCTGAAAGCATCTTAGGGCAAAGTCTGAAATTAGAAAGTTGGGTTGAAAAACCCAGCATCACAAAACCAAAAAATAATTAATTTTTCTTGATGTTATCATTAGATACAGAAGTTTCTGATACAAATATTAAAGGATTTTTTTGTGTCTTATAATTGCTTATATTTGCACTATTCTATTAATAACAAGAACTTTTATCTTTTTTTAGATATGAATATAGGCAATATAATTTCGCTATTAAGAGACAAAAACGCTTTTTCCCAAAGTGATTTGGCAGAAAAAAGTAATGTCTCAACGGTTATGATTGGCAAATACGAACGAGGCGAAGCAATTCCGTCAATCGATGCTGCTATAAAAATTGTTTACGCTTTAAATGTGTCGTTGGATTTTTTGGTAGGAGAAAGTAAAAGTGGTTCTTTTGATAAAAGAACCTTGCAACGCATTCAAGAGCTCGAACTTTTAGAAGAAAGTAAAAAAGAAACGCTTTTTGATTTGATTGATACTTATATTAGAGATTTTAAAACTCGTGGAGCGTATGCTTCGCTATAATTTATGAAAACTATGTACACAACTTATCATTTATCATCAGCACAAGAAATAAATACGGATATTTTAGAAGCCATAAAAGTGGCTTTCAAGTCAAAACCAATCACGATTACTGTCGAGGAAGA
>JAYTNQ010000367.1:0-1102 GCA_043748255.1 Bacteroidota bacterium | reverse complement strand
TTATCATTTCAGATTTACCATCATTTGTTTCTTTTGAATCTAAAGATTTTAAAAGATAAGGGATTGATTCTTGAAATTGTTTCATCAAATACAAATTTACGCCTATATTTTGTAGCATTACTTTGTTTTTTGGTTCTTTTTCTAAAATTTTAATATAAATTTGATTGGCTTCGGCATAGCTTCCTTTTGCGTTTAGTTGTGCTGTATCTGAAAGGTATTGTTTTTTTAGATCCAACCATTTTTGGGTTTCTATTTGAGCCGCTTTTTGGATTTCAGAATCCGCCGTGATTTTGGCAATTTCGGTGTTTTTATTATTGAAAAATACCAAAATTTCTTTATAAAGTTTTTGCTTTGCAAGTAGGGTACTATCATTTGGATAGTATTTCAATCCTTCATTGATAAAAGAAATTAGCCTTTTCGGATTTAAAACGCCACATTTGTTTAAGGCATTTTGGGTATAAAAATAATTTTTTGCATTTTTTCTATATCCATTATAAATGTGATGAATTTTCAGAATCTCGGAGGTATCTTTTTTGTAAACGGCTGCATCAATAGCAGTTAGATAATAAGCTTCGTTTCTGGGTCTCAAATAAAATGCTTTTTTAGCATAGAAATAGGCACTATCTTTTTTTCCGGTTGCGGCTAATATTTTGCAAGTATAAAAAAGCGGATTTCCCATTTCGGGAATTAATTTTTGAGCGTTTTTAAAATATTTTATTGCTTCGTCATATCGTTTTTCTGATAACAAATAAACACCTATATACTCGTCAAAAGCTGATGCAGATAACCCAACTTGTTTGAAAAAGGGTTTGTTTGCAATCAAATAATTGGCACTCAATTTGGTTTGTTTATTTTTTTTATCTACTTTAATTTCATTTTCAAACCGTGAGGCTTTAACATTAATTATTGAAATAAAAATGGCAAAAACACTCAAAATGTTTAAGACTGTAAAATGAATTTTGGAAAATGAAAAACTGATAACGCCATTTGATACGGAGTTGTTTAAAATTGTAAACAGGAGACAAATTGCAAAAAACAATTGCATTATAGGTCTATAAAGTGGAAAGTTAAAAAAAGCATCTATTCCATATCCAAAAATAAG
>JAYTNQ010000366.1:0-1102 GCA_043748255.1 Bacteroidota bacterium | reverse complement strand
GAATTATCATTTCTTGGCTCATAATGCTATCTTTTTAGAAGTAGTTACCGTTTGAAACCACCAAATCTAATTCACAATCTATTATTATACTCGTTCGTCCATAATTTAAGGTGCCAATTTGGCTCCTCAAGATTTCTGCTTCAACCTCATTAAGTTCAAACATAAAATCCTCGAACTTTATATGTCTTTTCAAAACTTATCTTTTTAATTAATTGACCAAATATTTTAAAATGTCCTAAAAAATTTGATGAAGATTTTTTATCAAAAAAACAATTTAGAATCCCAACGCTGCCAAAATCTCTACCCGCAACAACACAATTCCAGTGATAACGATATTTACTATCGAAAGCGGTATCAATATTCTCCAACCCAAATGCATCAATTGGTCATATCTAAATCTTGGAATCGTCCATCGAACCCACATATAAAAGAAAATAAAACCACATATTTTTGCAAACAAAACTCCAATTCCAATCACATTTGCAATATTAACGCCCCAATTTTCTACCGCCCAACTCATTCCGGGATAATTGTAGCCACCAAAAAACAAAACCGCCAAAATGGTAGAAGAAATAAACATATTTGCATACTCTGCAAACAAATAAAAGCCCATTTTCATCGACGAATACTCCGTATGATAGCCCCCAATTAATTCAGATTCGCACTCGGCAAGATCAAAAGGAGTTCGGTTTGTTTCTGCAAAAGCACAAATTAAAAATATTAAAAACGAAAGTGGTTGATAAAAAACATTCCAATGCAAACCCGCTTGCTGTGCCGAAATTTCTCTCAAACTCAAGGTGCCAGTCATCATCAACAAAGCAATCATCGACAATCCCATTGCCACCTCATACGAAACCATTTGTGAGGCAGCTCTTACCGCACCCATCAACGAAAATTTGTTGTTTGATGCCCATCCGCCAATCATAATGCCATAAACACCAACAGAAACCACACCAAATATATACAAAAGTGCCACATCAATATCTGTAGCCTGTAGCAAAATATCACGCCCAAAAAGATGCAATTTGTCGCCCCACGGTATCACGGCACTCGTCATCAAGGCAGTGCTCATTGCAATTGCTGGCCCTACGATAAACAAAAA
>JAYTNQ010000365.1:0-1103 GCA_043748255.1 Bacteroidota bacterium | reverse complement strand
TTTGTGTTTGCGCTTTGACAAACGTTATGATTAATAAAAACAGTGTGATTTGAATTTTTTTCATGGGTTGTTGGTTCTTAATTGATTTTCAAATATATTAATTTTGTAGCTCGTTTTTGATTTGTTTTGAAAACTCAAAAAGTCTATTTTCGCCCCGATGTAGCGGCATCCTTTTTGGATTTTCTTTTTCGGAAAATCCAAAAAGATATAGCGTGCAGCGGGACAGGTAGTGTGCGAGACGGGTGGTGTGCGCCAAAAAAACCTAAATATTAAAGGAATTTTCAAACGGAACCCGTTGCAAAATACTGCGTCCCAGGGTGAGCTCGTCTGCAAATTCTAATTCGTCGCCTACTGCTATACCGCGCGAGATGGTCGAAGTGATGATGTTGTAGTTTTTGATTTGTTTGTAGATATAAAAGTTGGTGGTGTCGCCTTCCATGGTAGAGCTTAGGGCAAATATGAGTTCGCGTATGTTGTTGTTTTTGACTTTTTCTACTAATGTTGTGATTTTGAGTTGGCTTGGACCCACGCCATCTATGGGCGAAATTTTGCCACCCAAAACGTGATAAATTCCTCGAAATTGCCCTGTGTTTTCTATCGCCATCACGTCACGAATGTCTTCAACCACACAAATCAAATGTTGGTCTCGGCTTTTATTGGCACAGATTTCGCAAATTTCGATATCGGAAATGTTGTGACAGCTTTGACAAAATTTGATTTCTTGTCGCATCAATAGTAGTGATTGTGTCAAAAAGTGGGTTTGTTCTTGGGGTTGTTTTAGCAGGTGCAAGACCAATCTGAGTGCGGTTCGTTTGCCTATTCCGGGCAATTGTGACATTTCGTTGACGGCTCTTTCTAATAGTTTTGACGAAAATTCCATGGCTTGTGTTAGATTTGTTTATGGTTTTAGGAGCTTAAAATTGCAATAATGCTAATAATGCGGTTTCAAATCGTGCTTTTGGCAAATATTGGTCTTCTAATGCTTTGACAAACGGAATTGGCGTTTCGAGGCTGCCTATTCTCTGTACAGGGGCGTCCAAATATTGGAAACAATTTTCCATAATAAGTGCCGAAATATCGCTTGCCATACTGCCAAAAATGCT
>JAYTNQ010000364.1:0-3104 GCA_043748255.1 Bacteroidota bacterium | reverse complement strand
CAAACTCGGTTCGACCTACAAAGTGACCTCCTTCTTTGCGGTCGATTATACAGTTGAAAACCTGGCCAACTTTGAGCTGGTTCAAATCCCACGATATTTGAGATTGAAGCTCCATAATTTCGTTGGCACGATCCTGCTTTACTTGTGCCGGAACATCATCTTCGAGCAAATAGGCATGTGTATTTTCTTCGTGAGAATAGGCAAAACAGCCCATTCTATCAAACTTTGTTTGTTGTACAAAGTCTTTCAAAGTTTCAAAATCTTCCTGGGTTTCGCCGGGATAACCCACAATAAGGGTTGTTCTGATGGCTATTCCGGGAACGGCTGCTCTAAAATCTTGCAACAACTTGGTAGTTTTGGCTTGTGTGGTGCCACGTCGCATCGATTTCAAGATTGGGTCTGCAATGTGTTGTAGCGGAATATCAATATAGTTACAAATTTTTGGTTCGCGCTTCATTATTGCTAACACATCCATCGGAAAACCCGTCGGAAAAGCATAGTGCAATCTTATCCATTCGATACCATCAACTTGAACTAATGCTTCGAGGAGTTCGCCAAGGTTGCGTTTTTTGTAAATGTCTAAACCATAATAGGTCAAATCTTGAGCGATTAAAATCAATTCTTTGACGCCGTTTTTGGCCAAACCCTGCGCTTCTTTTACTAATTTTTCTATGGTTTGAGAAACGTGTTTGCCACGCATCAGTGGGATAGCACAAAAACTGCACGGCCTGTCACAGCCTTCGGCAATTTTGAGATAAGCATAATTTTTTGGAGTGGTGGTGAGGCGTTCGCCAAGGAGTTCGTGTTTATAATCTGCTCCAAGTGCTTTTAGTAGTTGGGGCAATTCTGTAGTGCCAAAATATTGATCAATGTTTGGAATTTCTTTTTCTAAATCTGGTCTGTAACGTTCAGACAAGCAACCCGTTACAAAAACTTTGTCCACCAATCCCTGTTCTTTTTTTTGAGCATATTCCAAAATCATATTTACAGATTCGGCTTTGGCATTATCGATAAAACCACAGGTGTTGATGACAATGATATTGCCTTCTTCTTCGGCTGGTGCCTCGTGTGTGACCTCTTTGCCACTGGCTCGCAATTGCCCCATGAGCACTTCACTGTCATACACATTTTTGGAACAACCGAGTGTGATGACATTGATTTTGTTTTTCTTTAACGATTTGGTTCTCATAGTATTGCAGTTTCTGTTGTTTTGAAAGTGTGCAAAATTACGTTTTTTAAACTTTAAAGTTTGATTTTTCGTAAATGAATTCAAAAAATGATTTGATTTTTGTAAATTTGCCAAAATTAAAAAAATGACAATTTCGTATTTAGAAGCTCAAATTAGACACAAAAAATCGTTTCTTTGTATAGGGTTAGATGTAGATTTGGATCTCATTCCGAAACATTTTTTGAATTTTGATGATCCTATTTTTGAGTTCAACAAGACCATTATTGATGCAACACAACATTTGGCAGTTGCCTACAAACCAAACACGGCTTTCTATGAAGTTTTTGGTTACAAAGGTTGGATTTCTTTACAAAAAACCATTGAATATCTTAATGATAAACATCCTGAAATTTTTACGATTGCCGATGCCAAACGTGGCGATATTGGCAATACTTCTCGAATGTATGCCAAGGCTTTTTTTGAAAATATGGATTTTGATAGTGTTACAGTTGCGCCATATATGGGCAAAGATTCTGTAGAACCGTTTTTGGGTTTTGAAAATAAGTTTGCCGTTTTGTTGGCATTGACTTCAAACGAGGGTGCTTTTGATTTTCAGACCAAAAATATTGAAGATAATGCCTTGTTTGAACAGGTTTTGGAAACTTCCAAAAGTTGGAAAAATGCAGATCGATTGATGTATGTTGTTGGAGCAACGAAGGCCGAATATTTTAAAAAAATTAGACAAATTGTGCCCAATTCCTTTTTGCTTGTTCCGGGTGTGGGTGCGCAGGGCGGAAGCTTGAAAGCCGTTTGTGAGTATGGGCTAAACCAAAATATTGGGTTGCTGATAAACGCTTCTCGTGCGATTTTATATGCGTCTGACGGGCTAGATTTTGCCGAAAAAGCTCGATTTGAGGCTGAAAAAATTCAAATGGAAATGGCATCAATTTTGAATACTTTATAAGATAACACCAAATTTTTCTGGTCTTTTTATAACGTTATAATATTGGTGTTTTTTACTTCGGAAATCATAAAAATACTGTGGGTGCTTGCAATATGATGTAGTGTTGTGAGCTTGTTGACCAAAAATTCGCGATAGGCGGCCATATCTTTGACGTATATTTTTAGAATATAATCATAATCGCCAGAAACATGGTGGCACTCTAAAACTTCGTTGAGTTGGGTTACTTGCTGCTCAAAAGTGGTTAGAAATTCGATGGTGTGCTGCACCAATTTGAGATGGCAGAAAACTACAAAACCTTTATCTACTTTTTGTCTATCGAGTAGGGCAACGTATTTTTTGATCACGTTGTCGCGTTCTAATTTTTTGATGCGTTCATAAACGGCTGTAACAGACAAATTGAGTTTGATGGCCAAAGCTTTGGTCGATTTTTTGCAATCTGTTTGCAATAGTTTGAGTAGATTTTTGTCGGTTTGATCCATTGTTAATTTTTCTAAAAAATTTGTATTTTGATGGTAAATTTAGATAAAAAAACTAAATATAATTATTTTATTGGTTTTTTTGTTTGATTTTGTTGATTTGTATTGGATAATTGTCTTGTATAATTGTTCTTTGATGTTGAAAACGGAGTGCCATAGCCCTGATTGCAGTGGAAATCCTTTTGAGAAAAAACCTATTTTTTTCTTGAATTGGCAGAGCGACCAACGGAAGCTCCTGCCAATTTGTAGAAAAAAAGGTTTTTGAACAAAAGATTGGAACGTAAAGCAGGAAATAGCTTCAAAAAAATAATAATAATTTAATAGGATATATGATGACTTTTAAACCAGCTAACGCAATTCAAGATTTACAATTTTTTGGCGAATTTGGGGGTGTAAACCCTTCTATTTCAGATAGTTCTACTTATACTTTTTTGTCGGCCAAAACGATGTTGGACACTTTTGAGGGCAATACCGAGGGTTGCTATTTGTATTCGCG
>JAYTNQ010000363.1:0-1106 GCA_043748255.1 Bacteroidota bacterium | reverse complement strand
TTGGCCAATTGCGCTACTCGATTGTGCGAAACATAGGTTGCCAATTCTTGAAAACTGGTGTATATGAAATTTTTGTATGGATCGCGATCGGTGCCAATATCAAAGCCGTCTGCAATCAAATGCTGGGTGGTCATTTCGATTTCTCGCATATTGACACGTCCCGACAAATAGAGGTATTTGTTGAGCAAATCGCCGTGACGGTTTTCTTCGGCCGTCCATTGCCGTACCCATTTTGACCAGCCGTTGCGCTCTACATTGTCAACGCCGTCTAGATCCATCAACCACGATTCATAAGTAGGCAAAGCCTCTTCGGTGATGGTGTCGCCCACCAAAACAACCCAAAAATCATAAGGCAAATCTTTGGCCAACTCCCGCAATTCTTTGACTTCTTCAAAAAAAGATTCTTTTTCAGAATTGGGCAAAAAATCTGTAGGTTGCCATATTTTCTCGACAGGAATCAAAAATTGATCTACGAAGCTATCTACTTTTTGCTCCAAAAATTGCATTACTTCAAGACGGATATTTTTTATGGACATACGTTTTATTGTATTTTATTTTTACTACTATTTTATTTTTTAATACTTAATCCCGCTAACCACGGCACTTTCGGTCATTTCTAACAATTTTTCTATTTCAAAATCCATTACTTTTATCGGATTATGAATGGTAAAGGTAATGCGTTTTCCTAAACCAAACGGAAAAAAACCAAATTTAACAAATTTCCATGAATTATTAATCGATATAGGTACGATATGCGCTGAGGGAGCGTTTATGCACAAAATTTTGAGTCCGCTTTGTGCAAATTGTTTTGGTTTTCCGTCCCTGCTGCGGGTTCCTTCCGGAAAAATCACTGCAGATCGTGTATGCTTTTCGATATACTCTGCCAATCCTTTGATAAGCGGAATCGCTTGTTTGGGCTCTTTTCGATCTATCAAAACCGAACCGCCGTGTCTCAAATTGAACGAAACACTTGGCACACCGCTACCCAGCTCTTTTTTGCTCACAAATTTGGGGTGAAACTTGCGCAAAAACCATATAATCCCAATGATGTCATACAAACTTTGATGATTGGCAACAAAAATAATTGGAACACCTTCCGGAATCAA
>JAYTNQ010000362.1:0-3108 GCA_043748255.1 Bacteroidota bacterium | reverse complement strand
AGAATACTCTTTATTTCTTGATATTTCACTACTTTATTTGATAAACATTCTATATATTTCTCATAATTTGGTTCTATACTCACACCCTTATATTGCGTCCAACCATTTAGTAATGGCACATCAATCTGCTTTGTATACAAATTTTCTAATGGGGCTGTTATGTTCATATTATATGATTTGTATGTGGCTATTGACATACAAGATTCTATTGTATTTTTATAAATCAAACTATATAACCCTTTTAGTTTCGGTTCTCCATCTATCTTCATTAATTTTAGATCAGTTACACGTATTGCTTCATGAGGTAATTTACTCATTATATTACTAATCATATCAGTTTTACCGACGAAATCGTTCCCATATTTTAAAGATATGTACTTACCTGCCTTTTCTATAAATTCTTGAGAGTATTTACTTGATTCTGTTCTCATATATGTAATCATTCCATCTTGGTAAAGTTGTTGTGCAAGTTTCATCGTCGTCTTTGCTGAATTGTTATTCTGTGAACTACTTACTTGTATCAACCTTGAAGTATTAAAAGGTTGAGGGGGGTTTCGAGTTGTCGTAAATGATTTACTCAATGATACAACATGATTATAGTTTATCGATAAACTTAAAAAATCCCTCACAACTGATTCTTCCTCCATATTTACCGATAATGTCATTTCTACTGAAAATGCTTGTTCCAAAAATCGTCCAGTCGTTTTATAATTCTTATTTATGATTCTCTTTTTTAATGATTCGTCATTGTCGTAAATCAATGCTAATGCTGAAGATTGGCAACGCCCTGCTGATAATGACACCGACTTCGGGTTGTTTATATGTTTCCATAAAATTGGACTTATTTTGAACCCTATCAACATATCCAGAATTTGACGCGCCTGTTGGGACTTTACTATATTCATATTTACATATGATGGATTCTTTATTGAGTTTTTTAGTGCTATTTCCGTTATCTCATTGAATTTTATTCTTGGAGTTTTTTCCAATGGTAATCCAAACACTACACATATATCGTAAGCAATCTTTTCACCTTCCACGTCATCATCTGTTCCCAAATATATATTCATAAACTTATATTCAGTTATTGTCATTCGCATTTTCGATACTAATGATTTTTTATTATCTATTATTTTATATTTTGTTTCAAAATCTCCTTTTACATTTATATCTTTCAAACTCTCAATATTACATATATGTCCATTTGAGGCAATCACTTTGTAATTCGAACCTAAATATTTTTCTATCAACCGAACCTTTGAAGGACTTTCTACTATGATTAGACATTTTTCCATTACTATTTTGTATCTTACTATCCTTCTATACGGATACACATACAAATTACACAATTTGTATCTATATATCTATGCTTGAAGTACGCATTATTACATTCTCAATATACAGTCATTTAATATCTCTTTGATATACTTCAACACATCATCATCGTAATGACACTTTTTATCATTATGCGACTTTAATAAAAAATCACACGCTCTCGCACACATTCTATAATTTCCAAAATTATAACTATTCCTCATGAAATTTTTGACAGGGGCAATTATATTCTCATTTATTTGCTTATAATTCGTAATCATTTCAGTATAATCGCCGAAATATTGCTCGAACAATTCTGGGTGTTCAAAATAAACTGGACTATACAATTGTTCGTCAGCATGTCCATACCCTTGAATCAAAAATTCGCTAAATTTGTCTTGAATTAGTTGACATACCTCCGACATATAACAACCATTTCCGGTGAAAAAACCACTACACATACTACATCGTCCAAATTTGAAATATTCCTTTGTATCCTTTACTAGTTCATATGGAATATAATCTATATAACAGGTCGAGAACCTATCACGGTTCAATGCCAATGACTCATTCAAACGATACACATTTGATATACCCATTCTTTCGATACAAAAGTTTATCCAACAAAAATGAGTACTTCCAAACTCATTTCTTTCAATTACTTCATTCATCATCGCATAACGGGTCATACAAAATAAATAATAACTTGCTGTATTTCGATTGTCAAAATTGTACGGATTTTTCACACGATTTTCAATAACTACATCTCTCAATTCTGATACTTTTCTACCATTTATCTCCATATCGTCGAATTCTCGAATTATATATGTTGTCTTGCTACTCAAATGTTCTGGTCTATGCATCTTGATTAAATCGATACTTTCTGGATCACAATAAATTACTAAATTATATGGAAGATTCAATGTTGATAATGCATGACTCATATAATAATCTGAACCACGTTGTTTTATCTCATAACTCGCATCCTTACATTTCGTTAGATTGAAATATGCTGTCACTAAAGTCCAGTTCTCATTATAATCTTGAATATGAGCATTGAATGTGATTTTTTTATTAAACGTGAAAATCCCTGTTCCTGAAAAGTGTCCCAATTCTGACACATCACATTTATTCTCGACTGGGATTTTATACCAAAACTTATCACGCATATCCTTAAAGTGCCATATATCATCACATACTACAAAACCCATATACCCAATCTCTTTGAGATAATTATACATATCAATTTCCATTGTTCCGTTATGAGGGTCTACATCTAGAAATATAAATGAACTGCTTAAAATCGTTTCCTTCCACTTCGCTCTACCTTCATCTTCGAATAAATTATCCCAATGAAAATTTATATTACTCACATTTTTTATCTTCTCATTTGTTACACGACTTTCAATATCAAATGTATGAATTACATTTCTTGGATTGTATGACAGAGCAAGTGCCGACTGACCACGATGAGTTCCAATATCTATAATTGTTGCTGAATTGAATAGTGTTGACAAGTATGAGAGTAATCTATAATGTTGCTTTCCACACACATCGAAAAATTCTGTTCTATCATCGTTCGAGGAACCTGTCATAAAGTTCTCATAGTGTTCGTAAAAGTTCGTTGTTGAGATTAGGGATTTTGATAGAATTTGGTTCATATTTTTATAAAATACACATTCTATTCTTTATACCATTTATTACAATATAAAGGTTTTTATGTATTTTATGTAATGTTGTCATACGATCACGAATGCGAAATTCTATACGAACTTGTTAAATATTCATATCACC
>JAYTNQ010000361.1:0-8353 GCA_043748255.1 Bacteroidota bacterium | reverse complement strand
GATGCAAAAATTGAATATATTTGTTGCTAAAATAGTAGGTCGAAGTTGCCTGTGTGTTTAAAATTGCTAATGAATTTGATGTTAGAATGTCTGCAATACAGGAAAATGAAAATAGTACTACCGCTCGTTTTTGGGTTGAAAATCGCTTCAAAAACGTGTTTTGCCATTACCGCAAAGAAGGAGTATTTTTTGATCAAAAATTTAAGGTTTAAAAAAAATGTTTTCAAAATAAAACAAAAAACAAATAAAACATCAATCACATCGGTTATGAATGTCATTCAATATATATCAAAAAAACACCCAATTGATGCCACAGGCATCCAAAAAACTATTCAGTTGTTGCAAGAAGATTGCACAATTCCGTTTATAGCACGATACAGAAAAGACATAACCGGCAACCTGAACGAAGTTCAAATCGAACAAATTGCATACCTCAACCTCGAATTTGAAAATATCATCAAAAGAAAATCAACCATACTCAAGACCATCACCGAACAAGATGCCCTAACGGTCGAACTGGAACAAAAAATCGCCCAAAGTTTTGACCTACAAGAATTGGAAGACTTATACCTTCCGTTCAAAAAGAAGAAAAAAACGCGAGCCGATTTTGCCCGTGAAAATGGTCTATTCCCATTGGCCAAAATCATTTGGGCACAAGATCAAGTAGATTTAGAGTATTTGGCAAGCCAATATTTGAACCAAAATATTGTCAACGAAGATCAAGCATTACAAGGCGCACGAGACATTGTTGCCGAGTGGATCAATGAAGATCCGAATATCCGAAAACAATTGCGACGGCTTTATATACAAAAAGCTACTATAAGCACGAAGGTTGTCAAATCGATATCGGAAGGCGAAGCAGCCCAAAAATTTGCACAATATTTTGATTGGAGCGAAGCTTTGAGCAAAACTCCGCCCCACAGATTACTTGCCATGTTGAGAGCAGAAAAAGAAGGTTTTGTAAAATTAAAAATCAAAGTTGATATCGAAAATAATATCGATTTGCCTTACGAAATCATTGGCAAAATCTGTATTAAAAACCCAAAAAACGAACTTTTTCATTTGAAGTTAGCCATTACTGACAGCTACAAAAGACTACTGCAACCTGCTATTTCAAACGAATGTTTGCAAGAGGCCAAAGCCAAAGCCGATGACAATTCGATAGCAGTTTTTGCCAATAATTTGAGCCAATTGCTTCTGGCACCACCCCTTGGCGAAAAAAGAATTTTGGCTATAGACCCGGGATTTAAAAGTGGATGCAAAATAGTTTGTTTGGACCAAAACGGCAACCTACTTTATAATGAAACCATTTATCCGCACGCACCCCAAAAAGAAGAGGTTATGGCCATGAAAAAAATCAAATCGATGGTAAATGCCTATCAAATTGACGCCATTTCAATAGGAAACGGTACCGCCTCTCGCGAAACAGAGTTTTTTATAAAAAAAATCACCTTCGACAAACCCCTCCAAGTTTTTGTCGTTTCAGAAGCTGGTGCATCGGTTTATTCGGCCTCAAAAATCGCACGCGACGAATTTCCAAACTTTGATGTTACCGTTCGCGGTGCGATATCCATCGGTCGAAGACTTTCAGATCCGCTGGCAGAATTGGTCAAGATTGACCCAAAGGCAATTGGTGTAGGCCAATATCAGCATGATGTTGAACAAAATAAACTCAAAGACTCCTTAGACAAAACCGTGGTGCGTTGTGTAAATGCCGTTGGCGTAAATCCAAACACAGCAAGCAAACATTTGTTGGCATATGTAAGCGGTATTGGCGAAAAATTGGCCGAAAATATTCTCCTTTTCCGATTAGAAAATGGCCCGTTTGAAAACAGAAATCAACTCAAAAAAGTGCCCCGTCTTGGCGAAAAAGTATTTCAACAATCTGCTGCTTTTATGAGAATACAAAACACCAAAAACCCACTCGACAACTCGGCAGTTCACCCAGAAGCTTATACAATTGTACAAAAAATGGCAGAAGATTTGAAAATTTCCATTCAAGATTTGATAGGCAATAAACCAAAGATAAATATGTTGAATCCACAGCAATATCTTACGGCTGAGATTGGAATTTTAGGGATAAATGATATTCTGAAAGAACTCGAAAAGCCAGGTTTGGACCCCCGAAAAGACATGAAAATTTTTGAATTTGACCCCAATCTAAAGTCTATAAAAAATATCAAAACCGGAATGATTTTGCCTGGTATTGTAAACAATATTACCAATTTTGGATGCTTTGTAGATATCGGAATCAAAGAAAGTGGATTGGTTCATATTTCACAACTTCGAGCAGGCTTTGTCAGCGATGTCAACGAGGTGGTCACACTTCAGCAACACGTTCAAGTAAAAGTTATTGAGTTTGATCAAGAACGAAAACGCATTCAGCTTAGTATGATTATCTAAAAATTATTCCAAAAAAGCAATATTGCGTTGCAAACCTGCATATTTGGTTCGTTTGATAGCACTGTTTTTAAAAACCACATCAAAAGTCTCGCTTGTAATCTCTTGCCACTCCTTTTTGGTCATATTCAAAATAGCCGAATTTGCCCCAAAAAGCGGCTCCTTATGCGGCTTTGAAAACTTGTTCCACGGGCAAACATCTTGACAAATATCACAACCAAAAGCCCAATCTTCAAATTTTCCTTTCATAGAATTGGGTAAATTTTCTTTCAATTCTATCGTAAAATACGAAATACATTTGGAACCATCCACTACATAGGGCGCAACGATGGCCTCCGTAGGACAAGCGTCCAAACAGGCCGTGCAACTTCCGCAATGATCTGTGGTTGCATGATCTGCAATAAGTTCTAAATCGATAATAATTTCGGCTATAAAATAAAAAGACCCCACTTGTTTTGTAAGCAAGTTGCCGTTTTTGCCAATCCAGCCCAAACCAGATTTGGCTGCCCAAGCCTTGTCCATAACAGGAGCCGAATCTACAAATGCTCTTCCAGAAACCGCACCAATATTGGTTTCGATACCAAAAAGCAGTTCTTTTAATTTTTCTTTGATTACGCCATGATAATCTTGCCCAAATGCATATTTTGAAATTTTGACACCATTATCTTTTTGAAATTCCGTTGGAAAATAATTTAACAAAAGCGACACAACACTTTTTGCGCCTTCCACAAGAAGCGTTGGATCTAATCGCTTGTCAAAGTGGTTCTCCATATAGCCCATTTTACCCTGCATGCCAGATTTTAGCCAATGCTCCAATCTCGGGGCGTCCTGCTCCAAAAAGCCAGCTTTTGAGATCCCACAAGACAAAAATCCAAGTCGTTTGGCTTCGGCTTTGATATAATTAGTGTGTTTTTGATGCGTTTCTGTAGTCAAGAGGTGGCAATTAACAAAATTTTTTAGGACAAAAATACAAGATTTCAATAACAAATATAAAAAAAACATCATCTACTATATTTTAATTTCATTTTTTTGAGCTAACCTCTTTCATTTTACAACATTTATGCTGCTGCAGGCATTATTTTTTGTTTTTCATTTTAAAAAAAACAAAAAATATAGCTTACAGGATTATGATTCAAATGGATGTCGGCTGCTGTTTATCAAAAAAATATGCTGAATTGCTATTTTTGTTTTAAAAGAGGTAATTTATATTGGGTATTTTGACCGATTATTTTGGCAAAAGAAAATATTTTTGAAATAATTAACTATTTTGCGAGAAACATTTACTAAATTTGTTCGACTCATTTTAGCAAAAGAGGCAACTATTTATGGCGAAAGTAAAATATTATTACGATTCTGAAAATCTGGCCTATCGCAAAATCAAACCGCTCAAAAGGCGCAGTTTTGCTTACTTAATTTTGTTTTTGGTAGCTGCAGCTTTATTTGGTTTTGTGAGTTTTGTGGTTTTGTTAAACACGCCCTATTTTGAAACGCCAAAAGACAAATTATTGGTTCGTGAATTGGATAATATGAAAATTCGATATAATATTTTGAATAATAAAATAGATCAAATTGACGATGTTTTGGACAATATTCAAGACCGAGACGATAATATTTATCGGGTTTATTTTAATTCGGCTACAACATCAAATACAGGACAAACCCATAGATCAAATTTAAAAAAGAAATATAAAGAGCTTGAAGGATATGATAATGCAGCTTTGGTGCTTACAACCACAGAACGAGTAGAAGCTCTCAGTAAACAGCTCGCCATTCAATCGCAATCGTTGGACGAAATTTTGAAATTGGCGAAAGAAAAAAACCAACTTTTGGCTGCAATTCCGGCAATTCAACCTGTTCGGAACGAAAATTTGAAACGTATGGCGTCTGGATTTGGTTATCGAACAGACCCTTTTACCAAGGTTCGCAAAATGCACGAAGGGATGGATTTTACGGCAAACACTGGCACACCTATATATGCGACAGGCGATGGTGTGATAGATCGGGCAGACAACACCGCATCTGGATATGGTAATCATATCGTGATTCGGCATGGTTTTGGCTATGAAACGCTGTATGGGCATTTGAGCAGATACAATTGTCGAGCAGGTCAGGCCGTAAAACGAGGAGATGTGATAGGATATGTAGGGTCAACAGGAAGGTCAGAAGCACCGCATTTGCACTATGAAGTGCACAAAAATGGGCTTGTAGTAAACCCTTTGAATTTTTATTATGGCAATATTTCGGCCACAGAATATGTAGTAATTAGCAAAATAGCAAACCAAGAAAACCAATCTCTCGATTAATGCAAATCAATTTAGCAACAGACAAACGGTATTATAACATAGGCGAACTTTCGAAAGCTTTCGATGTAAACGCATCATTGTTAAGGTTTTGGGATAAAGAATTTGATATTCTAAAACCAAAAAAAAATGCAAAAGGAAACAGAATGTTTACACCAGAGGATGTGAAAAATTTGCAATTAATTTATCATTTGGTAAAAGAAAGAGGTTTTACGCTCGAAGGTGCTAGAACGCATCTTAAAGAAGGTGGTAAACAAATTTTGGACAAATTTGAAATTATATCAAAGCTAGAAAACGTAAAATTGCAACTTTTGGCAATCAAAAATGAATTATAAATAAACACAAATATTAACCCTTAAAATTAGAAATTATGAGAAAATTGTTGCCTATCGGAATTATTATTGCAGTTGTTGTGATGCTTGGACTTTGGTATATGGGAATCAAAAACGGTGCGATGCGCCTAAATCAAGCCACCGAAAAAGAGTGGGGAAATGTAAATACTTCGTATCAACGCCGAAATGATTTGATTGGAAATTTAGTCAATACCGTAAAAGGATATGCCGAGCACGAAAAAGGAACTTTGACCGCGGTGATTGAAGCCAGAGCAAAAGCAACCTCTGTAACTATAGATCCAAAAAACATTACGCCAGAGCAATTGGCTCAGTTTAACCAGGCACAAAGTGGTGTAAGTAGCTCACTGTCAAGATTATTGGTTAGCGTAGAGCAATATCCAAATTTGAAAGCAGATCAAAATTTCTTGAAACTGCAAGACGAATTGGCCAGCACCGAAAATCAAATTTTGACTGCAAGAACCCGTTTTAACGAAAGCGTTCAAGAATATAACAGCTATATCCTATCGATGCCAAATAGCATGTTTTTAGGTAGCTACAAAGAAAAAGCCTACTTTCAAGCGGTAGCAGGAGCAGATAAACCCGTTGAAGTAAAATTCTAAATCATTTTAACCCCATAAAATCGCAATGTTTTTATTCATAAAAAATATTTGACATTGCGATTTTTTCTTTCAAAAAATTGAAATTATGTCGAAAGTAGAAGATTTTTTGACCAAAAACGAAGAACAAGAAATTGTTGCAGCCATTTGTATGGCCGAAAAAAAAACATCAGGTGAAATCAGAATTCATCTCGAAAAAACCACGACACTTCCACATTTTGATAGAGCATTAGAGGTTTTTCAGTTGCTCGAAATGCACAAAACAGAACAAAAAAATGGTGTTTTGATTTATGTAGCAGTACATGACAAAAAATTTGTTATTTGTGGAGATAAAGGTATTAATGATTTAGTCACATTTGATTTTTGGGACAATACCAAAGAAATCATGCAAAGCCATTTTAAAAACAATAATTTCAAACAAGGCATTATTGACGGCATTTTGAACGCCGGAACTGAATTGCAAAAACATTTTCCATATCAAACAAATGATACCAACGAACTCTCAAACGAAATATCAAAAGGATGAAGTTGACTAAAAACATAAAAATCAGTATTCTAACGCTATTTTGTGTCCTAATGAGCGGAACATATAGCTACTCCCAATTTGAAATTCCAGAAATACCCAACAATCAAACATCAGTTTATGATTATGCCAACGTACTCGATAGCAATCAAAAAACACAATTGGAACAAAAACTAATTCAATTTGCCGATTCGACATCCACACAAATTGTATTTATCTCGATACCTAGCCTCAAAGGTGAAGATATAGGAATTTTGACCCCAAAATGGGGAAGAACCTGGGGAATAGGCGGAAGCACAAAAAACGATAATGGCATAATAATTTTGCTTGCCAAAGCCGAACGAAAAATTTGGATATCAGCAGGTTATGGCGTTGAAGATCGTCTCACAGCAGGTGTAAATGGCCAATTGATTAGAAATATAATACTTCCAGAATTTAGAAATGGCTCCTATTATGACGGATTAGACAAAGGAGCCGATGCAATATTTGAAGTCTTAAAAGGAAGCTATAAAGGAAGTCGAAAACAAAACAAAGAATTTCCAATATTGCCAATTATTATCATTGTAGTTATTGTTTTAATCCTGATTTCAAAAAGCAAAAACAACGGCAATTCTGGCAATTCTTCGGGTGGACCAAGCCTTTTGGATATGATTATTTTGAGTAATCTTGGCAGAAGTGGCGGTTTTGGCGGTGGATCATCCGGTGGCAGTGGTGGCTTTGGAGGCGGCTTTGGTGGTGGCGACTTTTCTGGAGGTGGTGCCGGCGGAAGTTGGTAATCCTATTTCAAAAAAAAACCAATTAGCAATATTCAAAACATTTATCGGTAACGATTAAATATGAAAATTAAAGCCATGATTAAAAATTATTTACCCTCAAATTCCCCCTGAAAATTTGCATCAAAATCAACCATCCATTCAATCCCAAATCGGTCTCTAAACATACCAAAATAAGAACCCCACGGGCTCTCGCCAATAGGCATTTCAATTTGCCCACCAGCAGACAAACCATAAAACAATCTGTCAGCTTCCTCGCGACTATCGGCACTAATTGATATTTTCGACCTGTTTTCGTTTTCATTCGTCCTGCCCAATCGCTCCGGAACATCGTTGGCCATCAATATATTTCTGCCAATCGGCAAAGCAATATGCATGATTTTGTTGGCTTCTTGTTCCGAAACCTCAAATTCTGGACCCGACAAATCCTTAAAACGCATGATTTTTGAAAACGCACCACCAAAAACCGATTTATAAAAAACAAATGCCTCTTCTGCATTTCCGTTGTAATTCAAATAAGGATTGATAAGTGCCATAATATTTTGTTTAAAAATTTATCAAATATAATATTTATTTGTCAACTTATCCATTAATTATAGCAAAAATATGATTTTCAACAACAATTTAAAAATCCTGTTTGAAATAAGTTTACAAAACCGAAACGTCAAATAAAAACTAACAAAGCTTTTTTCTCTTTTTTGGCGCACACCTCTCCTAATCATTACACCAACTGTCCCGCTGCACGCTATATCTTTTTCGATTTTCTGAAAAAGAAAATCCAAAAAGGATGCCGCTACATCGGGGCGAAAGGAGACTTATAGGGTTTTCAAGCCGTTCAAAGCCAAATGGTATTTGATAAAAAATGATAGATAATAACCTATATCCGAGTGTTTTTCAAAACAAAAATGAGTAGGCGAGTTTGCCCCGTAGCAAAATGCTACCGAATCCAAAAAAGGTTTTATGATTATGAATGAATAATTTGGTTTTTTACCATTCAAGCCAGCTCCAAAGATGTTTTGGATGTAATCAATACAAAATAACGGATATTATACCAATTGTGAGATGCAAAATAGCAGTTGCTTTTTACAAATTAAAAGATGCCCCAATATTAAAAACAAATTGGTTGTTATAGTCATTCGCCGTTTGATCATACTTGGCAATTGGCAAACCTGCTTCGCCATACAAACCAAATCCATCTGTAAAAAAGTATCTCACGCCAAGGTGTGCGCCAAAATTTTTGGTTCCCAAATCGAGACCAGGATAAATATCCATTGCTTTGTCCAATTTGAAAACATTGCCTAAATTGGCATTAAATCTGGCTTTTAGGTCAATTCGCTCATTGAATTTGAAGTCGCTCACTTGACCTTCGGTGGTGTTTAGCAAAAATGTGGTCGCCAATCCAACCGAC
>JAYTNQ010000360.1:0-1110 GCA_043748255.1 Bacteroidota bacterium | reverse complement strand
CTTCCATAAAATAACTTTCGTCGCCAATCAAAATCAAAGCGTTTTCTGGCACAACTTTGCCAATCGTTTTTACTTTCAAAACATAATCTTTGTTTTGTTCAGAGGTTAGAGCGGGGTTTATTATAACAAATTTGAAAGGAGCAGGCGGCAAAAATTGCTCTTTGAAGTGAACAACACGGTGCAAACTTTGAGACAAAACGCCGCTATTTCCTGTAATATAAAAAAACGCAAAAAACAATATTGGTAGTAATGCTATTGGTAGAAATCGTTTGTTTTGAGTAAAATTAATAGCGTTTGAAAACGGAATTGGCTGCAACGAATTGGCTTTTTGATCAATAGAAGCAAGCAGCAATTCTGTTTGATTTGGCTGGTTTGAAAGTTGTAAAAAGTTGGTCAACTTGTCGTTTACAGTTGCAAAATGCTGTCCAATAATCTTGGAAGCATCGTCATAATTGATCCCTTTTTTGAACTTAAAAATCTGAGAAACAGGAAATAAGATAAACCGAACCAACAAGCCCAACTCGACCAAAACAAAAACCCAAAACAACAATGCTCTTGCTGTGGGTTTGAGCCACAAAAAATATTCGACAACAAGTGTGAACAGCAGATATAACAACCCAAGCCCTACAAAAAACAGCAAGCCTTTGAGGAGTTCGTTGGTATAATATTTTTTGATAAAAATCTCTAATTTTTGATAAATAACGGCTGTTGTTTCCAATCTTAATATGGTTTTTTTATAACCGATAAAATTACAATTTTATCTGAAAGATAAAAATTAAAAAAAAAATATTTTTGATCGTCTTGTTCTTTTAAAAAAACAACTTAATTTTCGCAAAAAAAACATGAAATATTTATGGGCTTTTAGCATACCCGTTGTAGGTGTTTTTGGAATCTATTTGGGCGGATATTGGAGTTTTTCGGCTTTTGTTTTTGCTTTTGTTTTGGTGCCTGTTATGGAACTTATTTTGCCGCAAAACCCAGATAATTATTCACAAATTGAATCACAAAACAGACTTCAAAATCATTTTTACGACCTTCTTTTGTGTCTAAATTTGCCATTGGTATATGCTATTTTAGGTTTTTGTTTTTATAAAATTGAACAGCAACAAC
>JAYTNQ010000359.1:0-1113 GCA_043748255.1 Bacteroidota bacterium | reverse complement strand
CGTTTTTGGACCAGCTCAAACAAATAGAATTTGAAATTCGAAACCTTACCCACGGCATCAATAGCGACAAAGTAATCATTTCAGACAATTTTGTCATCATGCTCAACAAATTTTTAGACAACCAAAAACAAATTTGCAAATCGATCATCAACTGTACCATCGATACCAAAATCAACTGGGCCAAACAAGACGACACTTCCAAAATTCACCTTTTCAGAATCATACAAGAAGGATTTCAAAACATCAACAAATATGCACAAGCCAAAAACATACACATTCAAATTACCAAAGCAAGCCACAGCATTCTGATGATTATCAAAGACGACGGCATAGGCTTTAATTACAAACAAAAACGCAACGGCATAGGGCTAAAAAACATGAAATCACGCATCGAAGAATTGGGCGGCGAGCTCCATATCATATCGGCCAAAAACCAAGGAACAACATTAGAATTTGAAATACCAACCACATGAATTTTAGAGAAATCAAAAAAAACATCAACGTATTAATCGTTGACGACCACCCATTTATTGTAGATGCCTATACCAAAACACTCGATTTTTATAAACCCGAAGAGTGCACCGTAGTGACCTTTGAAGCAAACACCGGTCGAGGCGGTTATGACCTGATTCACAACACAATGGTGCTTTTTGAAATCGCATTTTTAGACATCAATATCCCAAAATATTTAGAAGAAGGCATCATTTCCGGTATGGATTTGGCAATACTTCTGCGCCAAAAAATGCCAAAATGCAAAATTGTACTCCTTACAATGCACGACGAAAGACTCATTTTCGATTATATTTTCGAGAAAATAAAACCCGAAGGATTGGTCATCAAAAACGACCTCTCCTTCAAAGGACTCCTCGATGGCTTTGCAAGCCTAGTAGAAAACGGAACCTATTATAGCGAAACCATTCTAAAATTGATCGAAAAACAAAAAGCCAAAATCTCAAATCCAATACCAACAATCGATCATTTTAACGGCACCTAAAATTTCAAAACAATATTTTTTTGGGCGTGCCCCTTGCGGGTCGGTCTCCGGCTCCCGCTTTTTGGGGCTGGCTGAAAAACGCCAGCCCCAAAAGAGCTCCGCCTTTGCCCTCACGCATG
>JAYTNQ010000358.1:0-3133 GCA_043748255.1 Bacteroidota bacterium | reverse complement strand
CCATAAAACCTCCTGTCATTGCTGCATTTATGATCATTGCCACAAACAGCGAAGCACCCAAGACACATGATAAAGTGATCGGAAAATAAACCATAAATTTGCCAACAGTGCCCGGCCACAAAGCCAGCGGAATAAACGCTGCCAATGTGGTTGCAGTAGATGAAATCACGGGCCAAGCGATCTCGCCAATCCCAATTTTTGACGCCTCTATTTTGTTCATCCCTTTGCGCATGTTGGCAAAAACGTTGTCCACAACCACAATACCATCATCTACCAATAGCCCCAATCCCATCACCAACCCAAAAAGCACCATCGTATTGAGCGTAAAACCAAATGCTGACAAAATAGCAAAAGCCATCAACATAGACAGCGGAATCGCAGCACCCACAAAAAGCGAATTGCGCAAACCCATCGTAAACATAAGCACAATCATAACCAAAATAATTCCAAAAATAATATGATTAGAAAGCTCGTTTACCTGATGCTCTACCCTGCTAGATTGGTCGTTGGTCATTTTGATATCCAAATCTTTTGGAAGCACATTCTCTTGCGCTTTTTTGACAATTTCCTTTACTTGATTGATAGCCGAAATCATGTTTTGTCCCGCACGCTTCTTCACATTCAACATCACCACTTCTTGCCCACTCTCTCTGGCAAAAGTGGTTTTTTCTTTTTCTTTGAAACTTACAACGGCAATATCTTTGAGATACACATTTCCGCCGTGCGATTTGACAATAATGTTGTTCAAATCTGCTGGGTTTGAAATTTCGCCAACAATTCTAATATTATTTCGAGAGCCTTGCGACACCAAATTTCCCCCAGAAAGGGTCATATTTTCATATTTTACGGCATTTTGAATATCGTCAAAACTCACCTGCGCAGCACCCATTTTAAAAACATCAATGGCAATTTCGACCTCGCGATCATCAACACCCAAAATATCTACTTTTTTTACCTCCGAAACATTTTCAATTTCATCTTGCAAGTATTCGCCATATTTTTTGAGCTGTTGGGTGGTATAATTTCCTTTCAAATTGATATTTAAAATTGGAACTTCTTCAGAAATATTCAGATTAAAAACGCTTGGTTCGACCTTGCCACCATTGTCCAAATTGGGCCAATCAGTTTTGGCTTTAGACATATCAACCTTGTCTTTGATGCGTACTTTGGCCTCCTCGATACTCACTTTTTGTTCAAACTCAACTATAATCATTCCGTAATCTTGAAACGAACTTGAAGTAACTTTTGTAACGCCTGAAATGTTTTTAAACTGATCTTCAAGGGGTTTGATAACCAATTTTTCTACATCTTCTGCGGCATTACCCGGAAAAATGGTCGAAACATAAATTTTATTTTCCAAAATCTCTGGAAAATCCTCACGAGGCATATTGATATACGCCATAGTACCCATCACGATGATAATAAAAGTCAAAATATAAACCGTAATTCGGTTATCGACCGCCCAACTTGATATGCTGAAATCTTTGTTTTTGTGTAACATTATTTTTTATTTATAAATTTAAAAAAGATTTTATAGCCTTTCGGCAAAAAACAACACTGCTTTTTGAAACTAATTTTTCTAAAATTTTATTTTTGCTCCTTCAGATACCGTGTTCAAACCTTCAATAATAACAACATCTGAGGCTTCAATACCGCTCAAAATTTCGGTCACATTATTGGCAGATTGACCAATAGTTACAACCACTTTTTTGGCAACGGCCGTTTTTTCGTTGCTGTTTGCTGCAAGATATACAAATTTTGTCCCGTCAGCATTGGTCAAAACAGCATTTGAAGGCACCGTAATAGCTTTATTGTTGGTATAATCTACGATTTGCAATTTGGCAACTTGATTTGGTCGCAACAAGCCTTCTGGATTTGGCAACCCAACTTCAATACCAAAGCTTCGATTGCTAGGGTTGATGTTGCTGCCAATTTGGCGCACACGCCCAAGATAGGTTTTGCCCAAGCTTGTTAAAGCCACGTTTACTTGGGTTCCCGATTTCAGTTTTCCAATATAGTTTTCTGGAATAGAAGCACTTACATACATGTTTGACAGGTTTACAATACGCATCAATCCTTGCATACTTGGCGCAACCACTTGTCCTCGCTCTACAAAAACCTCGTCTATCACTCCCGAAAACGGAGCTCTAATCAATGTTTTAGACAATTGTGCTTTCATTTGTAGCACTTGCTTCTCGGCACCAATCATTTGGGTTTGTGCTTGCAAAAATTGCATTTCCGAGCCAATTTTTTGATTCCAAAGGTTTTTCTGTCTTTCAAATGTGGTTTTGGCAAGGTTGTATTGGTTTTCTATTTGAGCCAATTGTTGGCTCATGCCACCATCATCTGTTCGGCCCAAAATTTGTCCTTTGCCAACCCGCTGCCCCGCTTTTACGTTCAACGAAACCAATGTACCAGGCATTTCTGGTTGCACCAAAATATTTTCTTTCGTATTTACATTTCCTTGAACTTCCAAATAATGATTGAAAATTGTATCTTTTGCGGTTGAAACTGCTACCAAAATAGCCTCCGCTTTTTTTACTTCGAGAGTCGATAACGCTATATCAATTTTGGTCAAATCTGATTGCAACAAATCTCTTTTGGCTTTTATGTTTGCGAGATTTTTTGAAGCCAACAGGGTGTCAAGATTATCGCCTTCTTTTTTTGCGCAAGCAAATAACAACAACGAAATTGTGGTAAATAAGAGAATTTTTTTCATGTTTGATTGTATTAAATTTTGTTTTTGTGTTTTGTTTTATTGATTCATTACCCTTTCCAGAGCTGCTCTTTTGTTGACAACATTTACCATAGATTGCAAATAAATTTGTTGTGTGGCATATAGTTGTCTTTGTGCTTCGCTAAATTCAAAACTGGTCGAAAGGCCTTCTTTAAATTTTATTTGTTGTTTGTTTTCGATGCGCTCTGCAAGTTTCAAATTACTTTTTGCAGTGGCAAATTCTTCTGTACTAAACTCAAAATCACTTTTGCATTTTTCAAACTGAAGTTTGAGCAATTGTTCGGTTTCAAGCTGTTGCGTTTGGGCTTGCTCATAAGCTATTTTGGCTTGAGCCGTTTTGGCATTTCTACCAAAACTGCTAAAAATTGGAATGTTCAAACTAGCTCCAAATACAGA
>JAYTNQ010000357.1:0-1116 GCA_043748255.1 Bacteroidota bacterium | reverse complement strand
TGGCGCACACCTACCGTCTTGCACAGCACCTGTCCCGCTGCACGCTATATCTTTTTGGATTTTCTGAAAAAGAAAATCCAAAAAGGATGCCGCTGCATCGGGGCGAATTTAGACTTTCAAAATTTTCAAAACATCACAAAAACTATACAATAAAATCAATAATTTTCAAAACAACCACCTTATCACCCAAAATTTTCCGGTGACCCAGTCGCTCCGTTTCCAAAAAAACACCTTGCTTTAGCTCCTCAAAAACAGCGCTACCACAAGCAATTGGCACCTCAAAATCATGCCGATCATGTACCACCAAAGTTGGAATCAATACCCGTTTGGCCGCCTCACTTGCCGCAAAATCATCCATCAAAGCCCCAAATTTTTGCTCAAAATGTTGTTTCATTCTTTCAGCAACCACCCACTTTAACCCCATTTTTTTTACAAATTCTGCCAAGATATCCTCGATTTTATCTGCCGTGCCAATCACAACTAATTTTTTGATTTTCAAACCATTTTTTGTAGCATTCAACAATGCCATACTTCCTAACGAATGCCCAATAGCAGCCTCAAACGGGCCAAATTCTTGCTCCAATTGCAACACAGTAGCCATAAATTCGGGCATCAAAGTAGTGCTTCCCGTTGATTTTCCATGAGCAGGCGCATCAAAACTCACCGTCGAAAAACCCTGTGCCAGCAACTCATCTGCCAATCGCACCAACTGCGTGCCCCGACCAGACCAGCCATGAACAAGCAATATTTTTTTTGTAGCCTCGCCATATTCATAAACCATCACCTTTTTTTTGATTGCCAAAATCGGAACAAGAGATTGTCTGCTTTTTTGATCCATTTCAAGCTCACGTCTCGGAATTTTGTGCCGAATTGGCGTGGTAAACAGTTTGATAGCAATCCATGTAACCCATTTTGTAGAAAAAAATGCCAATAAACCAGCCAATTTCAAAATGAATTTTGGAATTTCTGGCGATTTATTTTTTAAGGTTTTCATGATTAGTTAGTTATTATTCGATAATTTACAGTTTCTTTTCCATCTTGATATTGGTGCGTTTATACAAACTTGTACCAATTTCAATTTCTACAAAACCATATTTTTTATACAAATGAATGGCC
>JAYTNQ010000356.1:0-1118 GCA_043748255.1 Bacteroidota bacterium | reverse complement strand
AAGCTGCTTTTTGAATTTTGGCTCTGTTGGTTACAGATGGTTTTATAAAAGCAGTGCGTGCACGAAGTTGACGAACAGTTCCTGTTTTATCAAATTTTCGTTTGTAGCGTTTTAATGCGCGATCGATATTTTCTCCGTCTTTAATTGGTATAATTAACATAATATGACACCTCCCTTCGTTAAGGGTGCAAAGATAGTTATTTTTTTGGTTTTTGCAATTATTTTAGAATATGTTTTGCGATGACAATTTTTTGTATTTCGGTGGTGCCTTCGCCAATCGTGCAAAGTTTGGCATCGCGATAAAATTTTTCGACAGGAAAGTCCTTTGTAAATCCGTATCCGCCGTGAATTTGAACGGCGTCGTTGGCAATTTTCACACACACTTCTGAGGCATACATTTTGGCCATTGCTCCCATTGCGGTAACTGGTTTTTGGTGTTGTTTTAGATATGCGGCTTTGTGTAAAAGCAGTTCAGAGGCTTCAATTTCTGTAGCCATGTCGGCTAATTTGAAGGATATGGCTTGAAACTCGCATATTGGTTTGCCAAATTGGTGTCGCTCTTTGGCATATTGCAGTGCGGCTTGATAGGCACCTTTTGAGATGCCAAGTGAGAGTGCGCCTATCGAAATGCGGCCTCCGTCCAGAATTTTCATGGCTTGAACAAAGCCTTCGCCAATTTCGCCCAAGCGGTTTTGATCTGGTATTTTGCAGTTGTCAAAGATGAGTTCGGCGGTTTCTGAAGCGCGCATTCCTAATTTGTTTTCTTTTTTGCCCGAGCTAAATCCGGCTGTGCCTTTTTCGATCACAAATGCGGTCATGCCTTTTGAGTCGCCTTTTTGTCCGGTGCGCACAATCACAACGGCAATATCGCCTGATATGGCGTGGGTTATAAAATTTTTTGAACCATTAATTACCCAATTATCACCTTCTTTGACGGCGGTAGTGTTCATGCCGCCTGCGTCTGAGCCGGTGTTGTGCTCTGTAAGACCCCATGCGCCTATATATTGGGCAGAAGCCAATTTTGGAATCCATTTTTGTTTTTGAAAATCGTTGCCAAAAGTCAATATATGATTGGTGCACAGCGAGTTGTGTGCGGCAACAGACAGCCCTATGGAGGG
>JAYTNQ010000355.1:0-1119 GCA_043748255.1 Bacteroidota bacterium | reverse complement strand
AATTGTATCTTTTAGGCAGTGTTTTTGCCGCATTTGTATATTTACTCTGCTCGTTTTTGACCCCAAATTTGTCACAAATCAACAGCAGTTTGGTTGGCGCTTCGGGCGCAATTATGGCCATACTTTTTGCCGTGGCGACATATTCACCGCACTATGCAATACGGTTGATGCTTGTGGGCAACATCAAACTATGGCACCTTGCATTGACCTTGATTTTGATAGATTTGATACAACTTCCAATCGAAAACACAGGCGGGCATTTGGCACATTTGGGTGGTGCAATTTTTGGATTTTTGTATTGCAAAACCATGCAGCAAGGCACCGATTTGGGAAAATGGATGACAACAGCGACCACATTTTTTGGCCCATCAAAACCAAAAACACCATTCAAAAAAATATACAAAAACCCTACTGTCAACCCAACAAAAACTGCCTCCAAAATTGTTTTGAAAGACAAGCAACAACAACAAATAGACGATATATTAGACAAAATATCACAATCTGGCTACGATAGTTTGACCAAACAAGAAAAAGAAACCCTTTTTAGCGCGGGTAAATAATTTTTTTTTTGGCGCACAGCAACCGTTCATCACACGACCCGTCCCGCTGCACGCTATATCTTTTTTTGGTTTTTGAAAAAACCAAAAAAAGGATGCCGCTGCATCGGGGCGAAATGAGACTTTTAGGATTTTCAAAAACTCCAAAATGTTCACAAATTCCCAAAAGATTCCGCTCAACCCGAGTTCATCACGAGTTTATCACGGGTTTATCACGGGTTTTATTTTTTGTCGGTATTTGATGATGGCAATAGATTGTTGGGTTTGAAAGGTCGAGCCAAGGCTGGGTGTTTTCAGATGGTTTTATTTTTCGGTTCGTATTTTTTCGATTTCGACAATAGATAAATCCGTTATTTCTGAAATTGTTTCGTTATCAAAACCTTTAAGAATCAACTTTTTGGTAGTTTCTATTTTTCCTTCTATTTTCCCTTCTATTTTTCCTTTTTCAAGATTTTTAAATTCCGCCTCACTTTTTAAAGAAAAAATTTCGCTTGCTTTAAGACTTAAACTGTCCATATAACGATTATAACCGTACTGATCTTCTTTTTCAAGACGCATAAAA
>JAYTNQ010000354.1:0-1122 GCA_043748255.1 Bacteroidota bacterium | reverse complement strand
GATTTTTTTTGAAGTTGAAATTTTCTACTTTACCAATGTCATTTCGTCAACAATATGTTTGGCATTTGAAAAATTTTCAATTACCCAAAGTACGTATCTAATATCGACATTGATGGTGCGTTGCAGCTTGCTATCAAAAATCACATCGCCTGCCATGGCTTCAATGTTTCCGTCAAAAGCAAGTCCGATTAGCTCGCCTTTTCCGTTTAGGACTGGCGATCCCGAGTTGCCGCCTGTAATATCATTATTTGTCAGAAAGTTAACGTGCATCGAACCATCTTTGTCTGCAAATCGGCCATAGTTTTTGTCTTTGTTCAAATCTATGAGTCGGGTAGGTAGGTCAAATTCTTCGTCTCCTTTTTTATATTTTTTTACCATGCCGTCCATAGTAGTGTAGTTGTTGATGGTGGCATCATTTTTAGGATTTGCAGGTAGGGCGCATACTTTTCCGTAGGTGAGTCTCAAGGTTGAATTGGCATCGGGATATTTGATGGCACCGATTTTGGATTCGCGAAGACCTTCTACCAATAATCTATAGGATGCCCCAAAATCATTTTGAGCTTTTGAAATTTCATCTGATTTTGAATTAAAATGCGCTACTAAATCTGTAGAAAGACTGTATATTGGATCGTTTGAAAGCAAGGCTTCGTTTGGTAATTCTAAAAAGGCTTTTATTTTTTCGATAGAGGTTAGAAAGCTCAAATCGATAGCTGCGTTTACATATTTTGAAAAATCGTTGTTGTTTGTTGCGCCAATTTTGGCTGCTACAGGTGCGATTTTATATCCTTCGGATTTTGTTGCATACAATTGTAGTTGTGCTGCCAACAAATCTTTTTCGGCTGGTAAATACAAATCTTCACAAATCTTGGTTGCCATTGCGGTGATTGTAGGTTTCAGTTCGGCTTGTTTTGCGGGATCTGCTTTTACATAATTGTCTAGTTGTTTGCCCAAAGTTCTGGCGATTCCACCAAAGGCGGTGGTTCTAAAAAGTTGTTGGATGTAGTTGTCGTGTCGTGATTTTTCGTTGGTAAGGCTATAATAGCGGTTGATATTTGCGATTACATTTCCGTATTTTTCGACGTTTGCTTTTTTGTGCGCCCATTTGTCAAATTTGGCTTCTTG
>JAYTNQ010000353.1:0-3160 GCA_043748255.1 Bacteroidota bacterium | reverse complement strand
TTATTTTTTTGAAATATTTGGTAGTCGCCATCAATGCAAAATTTCTAACTTTTGGATTTTCAAAATCAATAGCTCTCAAAATTTTGGATTTGTTAGGAAATGGCAATAGTTTTGATATGATAATATCCTCGGGATTTGGATTTTCGTACATGCTATAAATCATCGACCGATAGGAGTCTGAAACTTCTGTCAAACCATAGTTTCCTGTTAGGCTACTTATCAACAAAACCAAAAAATAGGTAATAATACAAACAACCAAAAATGTTTTTAAAATCCTTAAAATCAAATGAATAAAAATCAAAATTATTAAAAAAAGTAATACTCTATCCGATTGAAAAACCCAATTTGGATCCAAAATTTGTTGGTGCAAAATGATAAAAATTGGTATAGTAATTAAAATATTTAGCATCAAAATAAGCACGGTGTCCCAAGGTTTTTTTACTTGAAGCTTTGCTTTAACTTGCCTTAAAATAAGATTATAGGATTGCAACATACGACTAAATCAAAAAAATTATCCTTGAACTATGTTTACAAAAGTACCTTTTTTATTGATAATGTTGAAGTCAAAAAGTTGCTTTTGAATTTTGGATAACATTTTTTCAGAAATTTTACTTTGTGACCAAGTTGTCAAACTCAGCCACTCTTGAATATCTTGCAATTTTTGGTCAAAAACGGTTGCTAATGTTGCATCAATATTTGGAATATCTTTGAATTTGGATGTTGTTTTGTTTATTGTTTCTAAAATTTTTTTAACATCATCAAAATGGTTTTGTAATACTTCAGTACGAACAGCGATTACAAAACTGGGCCATGGTGTTGGGCAATCGCCTAATTTTTTGAAAATTCCTTGATCGACAAGTGGTTTTGTCATAAATTTTTCCCACAAAAAACAATCTGCTGTTCCGTTTGTGAGCGCGATAACTGCGCCGTCAATGGTATTAACAGTTTCAAATTTTAAGTTTTCTGTTTCCCATTTTTGGTTTTTTGCATTTACATACGCCATCAACTGTGATCCTGATCCCTCACGAGATATTGCATATTTTGCGTTTTTCAAATCATTCATCGATTTAAAACTTGAATTTGATCCAACATGTATTCCCCATATCAAAGGACTATCAACATATATTTGAACAATTTTTGATTCATTTCCAGCAATAATATCTTTGATGATCCCTTCAGTCAAAATCACAACCATATCAACTTGTGAAGTTCGCATCAATTCGCACAGTTTACCAGTTCCTTCTGGTACTGCAATCCATTGCAAATCAATATTTTGATCCTTAAATTTATCATTTTTAATACACATTTCCCAAGGATAGTTGAAATGCTCTGGAACTCCCGCAATTTTAATTGTTGTCATGAATTTTATAAAAATCAAATTTAGCTTTTTTAAAATTGATTTCTACAATTTCCTTTTTTTTATTTTAAAAAATAAACAATAAAATCATTTTTGATAATTGTTCAAATTCTTTAACTTACTTTTGTAAAAAATCATTTTCTTCAATCAAATCAACATATAATTTTGGTAGGAGGGGAGCAAAACAAAAATAATGCAACATAATTTTTCAGAATTTGGTTTGTCAATAGCGCTTGTAAAAGCACTTGAAGATTTGAAAATTAACATTCCAACAGAAATTCAACAAAAACTAATTCCTATTCTGCTTGAACAGAAAAATGATTGTATCGCATTGGCAAAAACAGGAACCGGAAAAACCGCAGCTTATGGTTTACCTTTACTCCAGCTGATTGATGCTAATTTTATTGATATTCAAGCTATTATTATTGTACCAACTCGTGAATTAGGACATCAGATTTTTGATAATTTATCAAAATTCGGAAAATATTTACCTCAAATAAAAATACAATCAATTTGTGGCGGAATACCAATAAAACCACAAATTGAAAAATTGTCTTCGACCACACATATCGTAGTAGCAACACCTGGTCGCCTTGTCGATTTGATAAGCCGAAAAGCGATTGACATTTCAAAATGTAAATTTTTGATTTTGGATGAGGCAGACGAGATTGCAACCGCACATTTTGAAAGTTTAGAAACTATTTTAAGGGTATTACCCAAGGAGAAAAAAAACTGGCTTTTTTCTGCTACAATGCCCGGAAATGTTAAGCAATTGGTACAAAATTTTATGTCCCATAAGGCCATTCACCTGAGTGTAAATATGCAAAATGTAGGAAATTTGGGTATTGATCACCAATATATTGTAGTGGATCCACAAGAAAAATTAGATGTTTTGATGCACTTTTTATCCTCAAAAGAATCAGAAACCGGTATTATTTTTTGCAAAACTAAGGCAGCGGTTAACAAATTAGCCAAAAACCTCGCTATTCACAAATTTTCTTCGGGTGCAATACATGGTAGTTTGACACAGCCTATTCGAGATCGAATCATGGCACAGTTTCGGGCCAAACATATTCAGCTTTTGGTGGCTACAGATCTGGCGGCAAGAGGCATAGATGTTGCAACAACTTCTTTTGTCGTGAATTATCATTTGCCAGATGTTTTTGAAACCTATGTACACAGAAGCGGCCGAACGGCAAGGGCAGGGGCTAAAGGCTTGTCATTGACGATATTACAACCGGAAGAAGTGGCGGAAATTGCTTCTTTTGAAAAAGAATTAGGCATAAAATTTGTTGAATACACAAAACCAAGTATCTCAAGCATTGAAGATAATAATGCATATTTGTGGGCAAAACAAATTTTTAAAACAAAACCAAATTCTGAAATTACAATTGAAATTAAAGAAAAAATCAAAACGATTTTTCATCATTTGACCAAAGACGAATTGATTGAAAAGTTGATTGCTAATATTTATAAAAAAGCATAAAAATGAAAATAGTTATCATTGGTGGAGGTTTTGCAGGAATCAACCTGGCAAAAGAACTCTTAAATCAAAAACAAATTGAGGTAGTTTTGGTCGATAAAAACAATTACAATTTTTTTCCACCTTTGATATATCAGGTAGCTACAGCATTTTTGGAGCCGTCGAGTATCAGCTATCCGTTTAGAAAATTTTTTGCAAACAAAAAAAATCTCGAGTTTAGATTGGGTGAATTTCAAAAAATAGATCCACAAAACAATCAAGTTATTCTTAATAATGGCAATTTAGAATATGATTATTTGGTTTTTGCTACCGGCACAGAA
>JAYTNQ010000352.1:0-3161 GCA_043748255.1 Bacteroidota bacterium | reverse complement strand
CCAATGGGTTGAAATAGCTCTTGCCAAAAGCCAAATGATAAATAGCGTCGAGCACATTGGTCTTGCCAATACCGTTTTTTCCTACAAAACAGTTGATTTTTGAATCGAAATCGAAATTTACTTCCGAAAAATTTTTATAATTGAATAAAGAAATTTTTTTTAAATACATTTGAAAAGGTGCGCCGTTATTGATATTATTGAAGATTTTAGGATAAACTAAAACCGTATTTCTATAAAAGTGTGCAAATTATTGAAAATTATCGACAAAACAGCTTTTAGATTTGAATTAAAATTTTATTTTTGCACCTCACTAAAATACACTAAATGGCAACTTTTAATAAAAGAGGATATAAAGAACCGAAAGAAAAAGCAGTAAAAACAGCAAACAATTTTGTTGAAGAAATTGCAATTGACGACAAAGATAGTACAACGGCAGGTGTGTTTAACAGTCTTGATGCAACTGCTTCAAAAACAGAAGCATTTGTAGAAAAAAACCAAAAAATTATTTTTGGAATAGTTGGCGCAGTCGCATTGGTTGTTGTTGGATATTTTGCATACAACAAATTTATAGCCGAACCAAAAGAGTTGGATGCTGCGGAGCAAATGTTTTTGGCACAACAAAATTTCAAAAAAGCAACTGAAGGAACCAAAAGTGATTCATTATACAATTTGTCATTAAATGGAGCCGAAGGAAAATATGGTTTTCTTAAAATTGCATCAGAATATTCTGGAACAAAATCTGCCAATTTGGCCAATTATTATGCCGGAATGGCATATCTAAATACCGGAAAATTTGACAAGGCAATCGAGTTTTTAGGACAATTTAGTTCAGATGACAAAGTGCTTGGTGTTATAGCAATTGGAGCAACCGGCGATGCCTATTCTCAAAAAGGGAAACAAAAAGAGGCTTTAGAGCAGTATGTAAAAGCTGCCGAGGCAAACAAAAACGAGTTTACAACGCCATTATATTTGATGAAAGCTGGAAAATTGGCATTGACGATGAATGATAAAGCTACAGCATTAAAATATTTTACAGACATTAAAGACAATTTTGCAACTTCGCCAGAAGCACAGGCCGTAGATGCTTTGATTGGATTATCGCAATAATTGCAAAATTTGTAGTCCATTTTAAATTAGGATTTGTAAATTTGTAAAAAATAAATCGAATTTCAAACAAAAATTTTTATGGCAACTGCAAACAAAAATTTATCGAATTATAACAAAGAAACAATCCCAAACGCGAATCAATTTCGGTTTGGGATTGTTGTTTCAGATTGGAACGAGCACATCACAACTGGCTTATTTTTGGGTGCAACAACGGCGCTTCAAGATTGTGGGGCATCGAATGAAAACATCATCAAATGGAATGTGCCTGGGAGTTTTGAGTTGATATATGCTTGCAAAAAAATGATCGAAACTCAAAAACCCGATGTTGTAATTGCAATTGGAAGCGTTATAAAAGGTGAAACACAGCATTTTGATTTTGTGTGTGAAGGTGTGACACAAGGTATCAAAGATTTGAATGTTTTGTCTGACATACCTGTAATTTTTTGTGTTTTGACCGACAATAATGAGCAACAATCGATTGATAGAAGCGGTGGTCAACATGGCAACAAAGGCACCGAGGCGGCAATTGCAGCCATAAAAATGGCATTTTTGCGACAACAAGCTCATGATAGATTTCATTTTGCAGCACAAAACTTGCTATCAAATAACGCCCTACAAATAGACAATCCAAAATTAAAATTAGAGCAATAAACCGTAAAACACCAACACATGCTTCAAGATTTGAATGCAGAAATTCATAAAGCCTGCGAGATTATTCAAAGTGGCGGTATCATTTTGTATCCAACAGACACCGTTTGGGGTATAGGATGCGACGCAACAAATGCAGAGGCGGTCGCCAAAATTTTTGCGCTCAAGCAGCGCGCCGACTCACAAAGTATGATTTGCCTTATGAATTCTGAAAAGATGATTTATAACGTTTTCAAAGAAGTGCCAGAAGTGGCATGGCAAATTATGGATTTGTCTGAAAAACCAACTACTATTATTCTTGACAATCCCAGAAATGTGGCTCCAAACCTTATTGCGACTGATAATTCTTTGGGAATAAGAGTGGTTAAAGAGCCTTTTTGTTTCAAATTGATGGAGCGTATGCGAAAGCCATTGGTCTCTACCTCAGCTAATATTTCGGGCGAACCAACCCCAAAATGTTTTGCAGAAATAAGTACGATTATTATCAAAGGGGTCGATTATGTTTTTCCTTTTTTTCACGAAAAAATTGCTGGAAAACCTTCTACAATTATCAAATTATCAAACGACAATCAAGTAAAAGTGATTCGGAAATAAAATTTTTGTAACTTTGTAAAAACATCAACACTATTTTTCTTCCGACTCTAAATTAATTAAAACAAACATTCGAAATATAAACTTGAAGAAAGAAATTAAGATTAGAAATAAAATTTGCTAAGTATTTGATAAACAAATTTTGAAATTAAAACGAATAAAAATCTCGCTTTCAAGCTAAATTACAAGCCATTTGCAATGAATTATAAAGCCGCATTATCTAACCCGATTTTTGAAATTATATCAAACGCAACAGAACATCTTGGAATAGAAAGTTTTGTAATAGGTGGTTTTGTAAGAGATTATATGTTGAAACGTGACAACAAAAAAGATATAGATATTGTTGCTGTTGGTAGCGGAATTGCGCTTGCACAACAAGTTTCAGAAATGCTTCCAAACAAGCCAAAAGTACAGGTTTTTAAGACTTATGGAACTGCAATGCTCCGTTTTGAAAATACAGATATCGAATTTGTTGGTGCCAGAAAAGAGTCCTATCACTTTGAAAGCCGAAACCCAGTTGTAGAAAATGGTACTCTCGAAGATGATCAAAACAGACGTGATTTTACAATAAATGCCCTTGCGCTTTCGCTAAATTCGACCAATTATGGTGCCCTTTTGGATCCTTTTGATGGTCTTCAGGATATCCAAAACAAGTGCATAAAAACACCTTTAAATCCAGACGTTACCTTTTCAGACGATCCACTCAGAATGTTGCGTGCCGTGAGGTTTGCTGCGCAATTGGAATTTGAAATCGAACCTACATCATGGCAATCTATTTGTAATCAATACCAGCGTATCAACATTATTTCGGGTGA
>JAYTNQ010000351.1:0-1126 GCA_043748255.1 Bacteroidota bacterium | reverse complement strand
CGTTTTTGATTGAAGGATTACATGCGTTAAAGAAAAAAAGTGATTTTGATTTGAGGGCATAAAAAATCCACAACACATAAATGGGTGCATAAACCAATTGAAATGGCCAATATTCCCAATGAAAAAGTTTGTGTAAAAATAATTTCAAGATGCTAAATTTATTGCAAATAAAAACAAATATTTTGATTTTTTGACGCAGTCATTCTAATATTCATTCATTCAAATTAAAAATGGTATAACTTTGATGAGTCGATTTTACAATCGCCTCTGTTCGTTCAGGATGTGTATCTGATATAAAAAGCTGTCCAAAATTGTCATTATTTACCATTTCGATGATTTTTTCGACTCGGCTTTCGTCTAATTTATCAAAAATATCGTCAAATAGCAATATGGGATTTTCGCCGGATTGTCTTTTTACAAATTCAAATTGGGCTAATTTTAAAGCGATTAAAAATGATTTTTGCTGTCCCTGCGAACCAAATTTTTTGATGGGATGGTGGTCTATTTCAAACGACAAATCATCACGATGAATACCCACACTTGTGTATTGCAAAAGCCTGTCTTTGCTGATATTGTCTAATAAAAGCTGGTTGAAATTTTGATTTTCTAAATGACTTTCATATACCAATTGAACCGTTTCTGAACCTCCAGTTATGGCTTGATGGTGGTGGTTGAAAATAGGCAAAAATTGTACTACAAAATCTTTGCGTTTTTCAAAAATTTGATGACCAATTTGATGTAATTGTTCATTATAAATATACAGGGTTTCGGTTTCAAAAATATGATTGTTTGCAAAGTATTTGAGCAAAGCATTTCTTTGAAGCAATATTTTTTGATAGTGAATCAGTTTTTGCAAATAAGCAGCGTCTAATTGTGAGAGCACACTATCAATAAATTTTCGTCTGGTATCGCTTCCGTCCATGATCAAATCGCGGTCTGCAGGCGAAACAATCACTAATGGAATAAATCCAAAATGATCCGAAAATTTGTCATAAGGTTTGCCATTTCGTTTGAGAATTTTTTTATTCCCTTTTTTCAAACTGCATACAATTTGCTCGCTTCGGTCGTGTTTTTCAAAAACACCATCAATCACAAAAAACTCTTCGCCGTGTTTGATGTTTTGAAC
>JAYTNQ010000350.1:0-3165 GCA_043748255.1 Bacteroidota bacterium | reverse complement strand
CGGTTTTTGCCGTGTTGATAATTTTTTCAATCTCGGTTCTACTTACTGTTGCTCCGTTGAGGGCGTTAAATGCTGCTATCGACTTCATGCGTTTGATATTTCATATTGTTTGCCCATTGCTTCGATTGTGCCAATTATGGTAACATCGTCTATGGAAAAATTCATTAGGTTTTTTGCGTTTGCCAACAAATTCATTGCCGATCCCTCAATTGGAGTGTTTTTTATGATCAAAACATTGTTGGCTGGTAGGTGGATCGCATTGATATTTACTTCGCCCTCGCCAAGATAAACGCCTTTGTACAAAATCACTATTTTTTTTAAAACTGCCAATCCTGCTCCCGACACAAACAAATCATCGGTTGAATTATTGATCAATTTTACATCAATGTTCATGCGAATTTTGCCCGATTTTAAATTAAAATCAAAATTAGAAAATCCAACTGGCAAAATTTCCATAACCGAAAAAATGGCTTTTATTTGTTGCAGTTTTTTATAACCATAAAACGCCAAACCGCCTACAACTAAAGTGCTTATGATTAAAATATTTTTTAGAATTGGTTTCATAAATGTTTTTTTTATACAAAAAATTTGGTTGGATTTATCAACTTGCCGCTTTGGGTTTCTCGCACTTCAACGTGAGCATGGTTGGTCATTTTTTTGCTATATCGTGCCGCTATATTTTGTGCAATCGCTATTTTGGTTCCAACGGCTACGGTGCTTCCAATTTTTAAAACCGGGGTTACATAAAAAATCTTGACCGTATAAGCATCGTTTTTTATTTCGATACCTGTATAGTTTGTATCTCCCGGATATGGAAACGGAAAACGAGTGATAACGCCCGATATTGGCGACATTATAGCTTCGCCAACCGTTGTTACAATATCTAATCCTTGATGGCTGTGTCCGGTTCTATCTGCACCAAAATCGCCACACCCGGACGGTTCACAACCTCTAATGCGCTGGTTTGGAACAATGGCGGCAAATGCTTTTTTTGTAGTCATAAGTAGTATAATTGTGATTAAAGTTGTGGTGATCCAAATTGAATTTTTCATGATTTTTTAGATTGGAATTTTAGATCTAATCAAAAATAAAAGTTTTACAATGGGTATCAAAACACCGATTATACCGGCTATTATCAAAAATTTTTGAATTGGTAGCAATGGTTTTTGCACCGCCACTTCAACGGTTTTTGTATTTGTTTTTACAACGGTTTTGGTTTTGATACTATCATTACTTTGGCTGTGTGTTGCTCCGATGCTTATTAATAATTGTAGTTTTTTGTTCAGTTCGTCATACTTCAAACTGTATCCGTTGTTGCCACTATGCCTTTGTTGATTGATGCTTTGCAACAAATTGTTGATTGCTATTTGCGTAATGCTGTCGCACTCTGGTTTTTGTGTTTTGATTTTTGCAATAAAAAAATTAACCGAATCAATAATTGCCTGGTTGATCGTTTTGGAATGAGTAACCACAACAGTATCGTGAACAATTAATGTTTCTTTGATGGCATTTTGCAAAATAGGCTGACGGCTACGGCACGAAAACAGCATGGCACACGCAACAATAATTATAAAAATATTTTTCATTTGATTGGTTTTTTAAGGTTGTTTTTATCGTTTTTGTACATGATATACCACCGATGTACGTTGTAGCCAACGAAAATCACAAATGATATTGCTTTATAAACCGCTTCTATTTCAAAAGCAGTATTGAAAATGATAAATAGCGAATAAATTACGCTCGATTTTAGTTCTATAATATTCATTTTAATTTTTTTTTACTTGGTCAAAAGTAGATTGCGAAAACTGAAAATAGGTAAAGAAAAAGTAAGCAAATGCGCCAAAAAATTTGATTCTATTTTCAATTTCTATCGAAAATCCAAACTGGGTTATAAGCTCAAAATTTTGATTTATAAAAATTACAAGCGCATAAAAAAACGTGCCTATTTGCCACAGCCTCGTATTGCGTTTTGGTGTTGGTTGGTTTAATTTCATGGTAAAAAAGTTATATTATTTTGTTTGTTTAATAATTTAATTATATTTGCATTCTAAAGGGAAGGCGTTTAGGACGTTGCGATATGGGGTTTACCACACGATCGTCTCTTTTTTTAAAGCAACTGTAACTACTTCCGGTTGCTTTTTTGCTTTTTATACATAGTTTCAATATAAACTTTGTTTCCATACTTATTAATCACAAATCTTTCTATAATTATTATTTCTCCGTCCATTTCCGTTGTATGTTTAAAAACATTTTGTAAAAGCTTGTTTTTTCCTACATATTCAACTTTATACGCATTAGCAATATACATTGGTATGTTTTCAAAATCATCAATATTGATTGCGATTTGACCGCGTTTTTCTTCACCTTTTATAGAGCCATGAGCTCGCAAAATATGCTTAATAGCACTTGTGCTTAAAATACGTTTGCAACCATATAAATTGATTCCAAGCTTTTGCTCAATAATTTCAGATTGTTTTTTATTAACAAAACCAATTTCTAAAGATTTATTATTATTTTTAAAATCAAATAACGCATAATCTACTAATTCTCTGATCTCTTTTTTCATGGTAAAAAAGTTATATTATTTGCACCCAAAAACAATCCCATTGTTTTGGCTTCGGATCCCATTGCTGCCGCCGAAAATTGCACCGCAATATCATTGCCGCTAATATTTTCAAAACAGGTATCGGTAAACTCATCAGCCAACGGCATCACAATTTTGGTTATTGAAGTACAGTTGTTAAACAATCCGATTCCGTGAAGTGTTGTACCAATTTTAATAATTAAGTAGTCCGAATTGAATGCAAAAAGATGTACTCAAAACTGCAAGTTTTTTTTACTGCTGGCTCTGTCAAATCGGCTATTGATTCAGTAATAAATTGGCTAACTTCGTCTAAAGATTTGCAAAACTTATTGTTAAATTTTCTTTTTAAAATTGCCCATATTTTTTCAGCAGGGTTGAGTTCTGGAGCATACGGTGGCAAAAATATCAGCCCTATGTTTTCTGGAATTAACAACAATTTTGATTTATGGAAAGCACCTTTATCCAAAACAATAATTTTGTATTCAGTGGGTTTTTGCTTTGAAAATTCATTTAAAAAATGTTGAAAATTGACTGTATTACAGTGTGGCATTTCTAACAAAAAACTATCTCCATCAATTGGT
>JAYTNQ010000349.1:0-1127 GCA_043748255.1 Bacteroidota bacterium | reverse complement strand
AACTTGAAGATTTAGGATTAAAATACACAGAACCAGCTATTTATAAAGATATTGTTAGCAAAATAAAAGAAACCAAAGAAGAGCAAGACGATTATATCAAAAACATTTCGGAAGTTTTGAAAACTGCACTTGATGCCGAAGCCATAGAATTTGTAATCAAAGGGCGACCAAAATCGATTTATTCGATTCGGCGTAAAATGAAAGCTCAAAATGTCAGTTATGACGAAGTTTATGACAAATTTGCTTTGCGAATAGTTTATAAATCGACCCCTCACGACGAAAAATTTATCGCATGGAAAATCTATTCTATCGTGACCGACAATTATCGTCCGAGCCCAAGCAGATTGAGAGATTGGATCTCCTCGCCAAAATCTACAGGTTATGAAGCCTTGCACATCACCGTAATGGGTCCAAAAGGGAGGTGGGTTGAAGTGCAAGTGCGAAGTGACCGAATGGACGAAATTGCCGAAAAAGGCTATGCGGCGCACTATAAATACAAACAAGGCGCTACCGAAGAAAGCGGTTTGGACGTTTGGCTAAACCTGCTCAAAGAAGCACTCGAAAGCCAAGAAACAAATGCTGTTGATTTTGTAGAAGATTTTAAAATGAATCTTTATTCCAAAGAAATATTTGTTTTTACGCCAAAAGGCGAAATAAAATCATTACCAAAAGGAGCTACAACTCTCGATTTTGCGTTTAGCATTCACTCGGCGGTGGGCGTTCACACGCGTGGAACAAGGGTAAATGGCAAATTGGTTCCGCTGAATTTTGAACTAAAAAGCGGTGATCAAATCGAAGTCATTACTTCACAAAATCAAAAACCAACCATGCACTGGCTGGACTATGTGACCACATCACGAGCCAAGAATAAAATAAAAAGTGTCTTAAACGAGAATACAAAAAAAATAGCCGAAGACGGAAAAGAACTGTTAACCAGAAAGTTGCGTCATCTAAAAGTTACTCTAAACGAAAATTCTATCAATGAATTGGTTGTGTTTTTTAAACTCAAAACCAGTTTAGATTTATTTTATCGGGTTGGTATCGGCACAATCGAAAACAGCCAACTCAAAGAATATGCCGCTCTAAAAAGCAATAGTTTTATTAATTTTTTTAAAAATAAAATCAAA
>JAYTNQ010000348.1:0-3168 GCA_043748255.1 Bacteroidota bacterium | reverse complement strand
TTTCGGCATCCAAAAAATCAGAAATAATCAAAGTGCTATTGCCAGCAGAAAATGTTGGTTTACAGGTTTTTAAAGCTATAATATCCTCAAACCAAAACGAAAAAAACAACTACAATAACACCAAAAATTTTGCCGTCGAAGTGATCGACCAAAAATCTGAAATCGCAATCGTTTCAAGCATCAATCATCCAGATATTGGAGCACTAAAACGAGCTATCGAAAACAATGCTCAACGCAAAGTTTCTATATTTAAACCAAACGAAATCAATGATTTAAGCAGCTTTAATGTTGTTATTCTCTATCAACCTACCACCGCATTCAAGTCGGTTTTTGAAAATCTAAAAAACCAAAACAAAAACAGTTGGATCATCACAGGAACCAATACCGATTTTGCTTTTTTGAACATTCAACAAAGCAATCTCACCTTCAAAATGAGCAACCAAAAAGAAGATTATTTGGCAAATTTTGATGCAAATTTCAACCTTTTTGCGATAGACAATATTGGTTTTGAACAATTACCACCACTACAAAACGCCTTTGGAACCCTCACCACCGCTGCAAATGTTCAAACAATGTTGCAATCCTATATCCGAAACATAGCAACCAACGCACCACTATTGGCTTTTGCCGAAAATCAAGGCAGACGAAATGCCTATTTGTTGGGCGAAAATATTTGGAGATGGCGTTTACAAAGCCACGTTGACAACCAATCTTTTGAAAAATTTGACGTTTTTATAGACAAAATCATACAATATTTGTCCTCAAATAATTCAAAAAAAGCATTAGTAGTCAATCATGAAAGTTTTTATAATTCTGGCGACGCTATAGAAATCACCGCACAATTTTTTAACAAAAATTACGAATTTGACCAAAAAGCACAACTCACTATTTCGGTTGTCAATAAAGCCACCAAACAAACCACAAATTATGATTTATTAAAAGGATCAAATGCATACAAAGTCAATCTTGACGGGCTTTTAGCCGGAAAATATAATTTCTTGGTCAAAGAATTAAATTCCAATTCTGTATATAATGGCAGCTTTGAAATCTTGGATTTTGATATAGAAAAGCAATTTGTAAACCCAGATTTGACCAAACTAAAACAATTGGCATCACAAACCAACGGGCAAGTATATATGCCAAATCAAGTAGATAATTTGATCAAAAAGCTGCTCGAAAACCAAAATTACAAAGCCGTACAAAAAGCAATTGTCAAAAAAACACTACTCATAGATTTAACGTCACTCCTAATTTTTATAGCCCTCACATTAGCCGCAGAATGGTTTATCCGCAAATATAACGGCATGTTATAAACCTTTTTTTGGGCGTGTCCCTCCGGGTCGGTCTCCGGCTCCCGCTTTTTGTCGCTGGCTGAAAAACGCCAGCCACAAAAGAGCTCCGCCTTTGCCCTCACGCAAAAAAGACCTACAAAGACCATTTTTTTTTTGCCAGAACAAAAAATTTTAAAACCCATTTTTGAAAAAAAACTACTTATTTAAAACTACTTCTGATAACCCTTATTTTTTAATAAGGTAGATGCCATTTGATAATAAGAAATAGTTTCATCTAGCAAATCTTTTCGAATGAATTTTTTTGGACTTTGATTGAAATAAATCTGAAAATCCAAATCTAATTTTGAATTTATAACTTGTTTCAAATCAAATTGTTGAAATTTTTGTTTAGGCGAAATTATCGTCAAAACACCATCTTTTATCAAACCCAAATTTTGATAAGTTGCAATCAGGGCTCGTGGCTTATAGTTGCTTTCCAACACATTTTCGCCAAAAAATTTAGATCGATATTCAAAGTTCAAAATCCCAAAAAGGGTAGGCATCACATCAATTTGTGACATCAACTTGTTGCAGCGAGAAGCCGTTCCACTTGGATCAAAAATCATTGCTGGAATACGGTATTTGTCCAACGGAAGCTCGGTTTTGCCCGAGCTTGAAGCGCAATGATCTGCCAAAATTACAAAAACAGTATTGGCATACCAATCTTGCTTTTTTGCCATATCAAAAAAGCCACGCATCGCAAAATCTGTATATTTTACGCCACCCTCCCGCGATTTTGAACTCCCAGAAATGTCGATTTTCCCTTCCGGATATGTAAAAGGGCGGTGATTACTAACAGTCATTATATGATTAAAAAAAGGTTTCTTTGATTTCGACTCTTCATTCATTACCTTTATAGCTTTGTGATACATATCTTCGTCGCAAACACCCCAAACATTTGAAAATGAAATTTCATCGGGTTTGAAACTCGATTTATCCACAATTTCATAACCATTTCCACCAAAAAAATCACGCATATTGTCAAAATAAGCATCGCCACCATACAAATATTTTATAGTATATCCCTTTTGTTCAAAAACACTTGCAGTCGAAAATTTATTTTTATTGTCTTTTCGTTTCACAACACTTTCTCCCGCAGTTGGCGGCAAACACAGAGTCACAGCCTCGAGCCCACGAACGGTGCGGTTTCCTACGGCATAAAGATTGGTAAACTGCAAACTTTTTGTTGCCAAACTATCCAAAAAAGGTGTTATTTTTTGTTCGTTTCCATAACAATGCAAAAATTCGGCACTATAACTTTCTATCGTTATCAAAACCACATTTTTGTGAATTTCAGTCCCTGCACTTCGAATTTTCCTAACGGTTGATTGATTTTCAATCGTTGCAATTTGTGTTTTGAGTAAGCCAAAAACTTTGGCTGATGGCAAGGTTTTATAAAACTTAAAATAATCTAATTCACTATTGCAAAAAGCCAAATAAAATTTATACAATCCATTAGATTGCAATTCATTAGCAAAAATATTATGCGATTTTTCTTGTTTTGACAAAAATGGTATTGCCAAAAGTGAAAGCCCAAAAAACAGAGCTAAAATAATCGTAATTTTGATTTTTTCGACAAAAGTAGGAATGTCATTTAGATAATTTTTGGTTTTTTGAACGATAAAATATGTAATACTTCCAGCAATTATAAAAAGTGCAGAAAATATCGGAATCACAGGATATGATTGCATAATATTGCCAATGACCTCATTAGTATAAACCAAATAATCGACCGCAATAAAATTGTATTTGACTCCAAACTCGTTCCAAAAAAGATATTCGCTAATCGCATTTTGAAGCATGAGTAACACAAAAATAAAAATCACAAAACTATACA
>JAYTNQ010000347.1:0-3172 GCA_043748255.1 Bacteroidota bacterium | reverse complement strand
TATATGGGGTTCTGCTGCCGTCTGTTACCAAATAAAAACCCAATTCGCCATTGCCGCCTTCTACCGGATGATAAATTTCTGCAACCGGCACCGGCACTTCGCCCATGACAATTTTGAAATGATAAATCAAGGATTCCATATTGTGATAAACGGATTCTTTTGGTGGCAAATAATAGTCTGGAACATTGGCATGAAAGTCGTTTCCAGCAGGCATTTTGGCCAAGGCTTGCTTGATAATGCTAATGCTTTCCCAAACTTCGGCATTTCGAACGCAAAAACGATCATAAGTATCTCCAGATTTTCCAACAGGAATTATAAAATCAAAATCTTCGTAAGAACTATAAGGTTGTGCTACCCGAACGTCATAATCTATTCCGGCGGCTCGCAAATTTGGACCTGTAAAGCCATAAGCCATTGCTTTTTCGGCAGAAATCCCACCCACATTTACGGTTCTGTCTATAAAAATTCTGTTGCGTTCAAAAAGGTTTTCAAACTCTTTCCATGCCACTGGAAATTCTTCCAAAAAGGTGTCTAATAATTCAAATGCTTTTGGTGACCAATCTCTTTCAAAACCGCCAATTCTGCCCATATTAGTGGTGAGTCTGGCACCACAAATTTCTTCGTAAATTTCATATACTTTTTCTCGAAATTGAAAAACATACAAAAATCCGGTATAGGCTCCTGTATCTACCCCAAGTATCGAATTGCAAATCAAATGATCCGTAATTCGGGCTAATTCCATCACAATTACTCGCAAATATTGTGCTCTTTTTGGCACTTCTACGCCCAATAATTTTTCTAAAGTCATCCACCAACCCATATTATTGATAGGAGATGAGCAATAATTCATACGGTCTGTAAGTGGTGTAATTTGATAAAACGGTCTGTTTTCGGCTATTTTTTCAAAAGCACGATGAATGTAGCCAATTGTTGGCTCGGCCTCTACAATACGTTCTCCATCCATGAGCAAAATATTCTGAAAAATACCATGTGTGGCGGGGTGTGTTGGCCCCAGATTGAGTATCGTGAGCTCGCTACCATCCTCATTTAGATGGTCTTTTATAATTTTAGCATATCGATGCTCTGGCGGTAATAAAAGTTCTGACATATACTATTTAAAATTATATTTTTAATTCGATTTTGTTATAATAGTTTTTTTCAAACCGAATTTTTTATGGATGTTAAATTTAAAATCAAGCGTTTATAGTTGTTCTTCCAAAGAATCTATCATCTTTGTCGGTTCTACCACTATCTTCCATCGGAAATTCTTTGCGCATCGGGTGCGAAATCATTTCGTCCATATTCAAAATTCGTTTTAGTTGTGGATGTCCTTTGAAATTGATTCCATAAAAATCAAATGTTTCGCGCTCCATCCAATTGGCACTCAAAAAAATATTGGAAATTGTATTTATTTCGGGGCTGTGATCAAGATAACATTTGATTTTGATACGCTTGTTTTCTATCCAATTGTGCAAATGATACACCACCGCAAACTGATGGTTGGCATCATTATCGGGATAGTGAATGCCGCACAAATCTGTCAAAAAATGAAAGTGCAAATCTGGATCGTTTTTTAAAAACAAAATCACGGCTGTATTTTGATTTGACGAAGCTTCAAACGAAAAAATATCGTGCTCTTGACGAAAATTCATCACAGAAGCACCAAATGTTTGCGCTAACTTTTCTTGTATTGTACTGTTTTCCATTTTTAAAAATTGTCAATTAAAATTTTGATTGTAAATTAGTTTGTAACTTACACCCAACAATTTAGTATTATTTTATATTATATGAGGCCAACAATTGTTGGTATTCTGGCGAGCTTCTGCGTCTTACAGACTCTGTCCGAACAAGGTCTTGCAACTTCATGACGCCATCAACAATTTGCTCTGGCCGCGGTGGGCATCCTGGCACATATACGTCAACGGGTATCACTTTATCTATGCCTTGCAACACAGAATACGTGTCAAAAATGCCGCCTGAACAGGCACAAGCACCAACGGCGATAACCCATTTTGGTTCAGACATCTGCTCATAAACTTCGCGTAATATCGGTGCCATTTTTTTTGAAATAGTACCCATCACCATCAACATATCCGCTTGACGGGGCGAAAAACTCACACGCTCAGACCCAAATCTAGCCAAATCATAATGCGAAGCCATTGTGGCCATAAACTCGATACCGCAACAAGAAGTTGCAAATGGCAGTGGCCACAAAGAGTTGGCTCGAGCCATACCCACAACATCGTTGAGTTTGGTAGCAAAAAAACCTTCGCCTACAACGCCTTCTGGTGGCGCAACCATTGATATTTCACTCATTTTTTTCTGTTAAAAATTAAGTATTAAATGCAATTCCTATTTTTTATTGCTTATTCCCACTCCAATGCTTTCTTTTTGATGATATAGAAAAATCCTATCAACAACAAAGCCATGAAAAGCAACATTTTGATCAATCCATCGATGCCTAATTCTTTGAAATTGATTGCCCAAGGATACAAAAATATCACTTCGACATCAAACAAAACAAACAAAATAGCTACCAAAAAATATTTGACCGAAAACGGAATTCTCGCATTACCAATTGATTCTATACCACATTCAAAATTTTTGTCTTTGATTTTTGAAGACCTACTTGGCCCTAATTTTCCAGAAATGATGATGGTACCAACCACAAAACCAACTGCCAAAATAAATTGAATCAGTATCGGAAAATAGTCTAACTGTGTAGATTGCATGATTTTTGTTTTATTAAAATTTTCGCCACAAAGATAGTTGTCAACGATTTAAAACGCAACCAAAAACACCACTTTAGTCATATAAAAAGCCAATGAAACAGCTAATTTTTAATGATTATAAATAAGCATTTGTAATACTATGATAAATGTAATTGCAAAACAAGATTTGTTGATAATAATTAATTATTTAGCCACCAAATACTAGCGTTTAAAAAAGCTGCAAAACTGACCCAAAGCAAATAAGGCAATAATAAATAACTAGCGGTTTTGTGAATAGTTGAAAACTTGGCATACGTTTCATAAATAAACAGCCACAACAAAACAATCTCTATCAAAGCCAACATAGGATTTTTTAGTCCGAAAAACAAAAAAGACCATAACGCATTGAAAAACAATTGAATAGCAAAAAAAAGTAATGCGTTTTTGACCTCGACAGGCTT
>JAYTNQ010000346.1:0-8492 GCA_043748255.1 Bacteroidota bacterium | reverse complement strand
TTGCTCCTCCAGAAATCGTGCCGCGTTTGGCGCAACTACTTATCAAAAGGAGCGCAATGTAGGCAAATAAAGATATTTTTTTGAAAGTCATTTTTATTTTTTTTTCAGCTTACAAATTAACAATTTTAATTGTGGAAATCGAAATTTTGATGTTTTTTTTGTTTTTTTGGCGCACAGCTCCCCATATCACTACACCACCTGTCCCGCTGCACGCTATATCTTTTTGTTTTTTCTGAAAAAGAAAAAAACAAAAAGGATACCGCTGCATCGGGGCGAATTTTGACCAATTAGGTTTTCAAGACATTTTTACCGAATTTTTTATTTTTACTTTTGGTTTTATCATTGTTTGTTTATTGTTTTATATAAAAAGCTCCTTAAATTTGCGATTGCATTTTTGATCCAATATTACTTTTTATTATGAACTGGGAACAACTTTTATCTCTCAAGCGTCAGGGCGACTCCAACAAGCGTTTACGAAACGAACAAGACGACACCCGCCTTGGGTTTGAAGTAGATTATGACCGCATAATTTTTTCGGCGGCTTTTCGGAGCTTGCAGGATAAAACGCAAGTTATACCGCTCTCAAAAACTGATTTTGTGCATACGCGCCTCACGCATTCGCTCGAGGTTTCGGTTGTGGGCAGGTCGATTGGTCGATTGGTCGGGAAAAAAATTATCGAAAAACATCCTTATCTTCAAGCGGTTTATGGTTTTCAGGCTAATGATTTTGGTGCTATTGTGGCTGCGGCTTCTTTGGCGCATGACATCGGTAATCCGCCTTTTGGGCATTCTGGCGAAAAAGCTATTGGCGAATATTTTTCGATCGGAAAGGGACAGCAATTTCAAAGTCAATTGTCGTCAAAACAGTGGCAAGATTTAATTGATTTTGAAGGCAATGCCAACGGGTTTTCTGTGCTTACGGCGAGTCGTCCGGGTGTTATGGGTGGTCTTCGGCTTACGTATGCTACTCTGGGTGCTTTTATGAAATATCCTAAAGAGAGTTTGCCCAAAAAGCCTACTCAAAACATTGCCGACAAAAAATTTGGTTTTTTTCAAAGTGATAAACTTTTTTTTGAGGAGGTTGCTTCTGAATTGGGGTTGATTTCTAATAAAACGGCTGGTAATATTGGTTTTGAGCGTCATCCGTTGGCTTATTTGGTTGAGGCTGCAGATGATATTTGCTATACTATTATTGATTTTGAGGATGGTATGAATTTGGGTTTGGTGTCTGAGGATTTTGCCTTGGAATATCTTATCAAATTAGTCAAAGATACTATTGATACAAACAAATATAACACCTTGACTACCAAGGAAGACCGCATTAGCTACCTCCGTGCTCTTGCTATTGGTAGTTTGATCAATGATGCTGTTTTGTTGTTTGTGCAAAATGAAGAGGCTATCTTGGCTGGCAATTTTCCGTTTGCCTTGATGGACAAAAGCAAGTATAAAGCCCAAATGGATGATATTATCAATTTGAGTGTCAAAAAAATTTACCAAAGTAGGGAAGTCATCGAAAAAGAAATTTCTGGGTATCAAATTATTAATCTCATTTTGGACCATTTCATTACTGCTTTTAACAATCATTTTGATGGAAAAGCCAGTAACTATGACCAACTTCTGTTGAAGATTTTGCCCGAAAAATACCACGTTTCAAAGCCAGATTTATTCGATAGGTTGCTTCATATTTGCCACTTTGTTTCGATGCTCACAGACGGAAATGCGCTTTTGTATTATCAAAATTTAACCTCTGGCAAGAGCCTATAACCACACTTTTTTAAGCTTTTCGTTTCAATTAAAAATATTTGAAAATGCTTTTTTTGTCAATAAATATACCTTTTGAGGTATAAAAACTTAAAAAACAATAAATTTATACCATAAAAGGTATAAAAATGCAAAAAACAATGATTTTATACCACATAAGGTATTAAAAATCAAAAAAAAGTTGTGATTTATGATAAAAACTAAAAAATAAATAATACATTTGCTATGAAATAGGTAAAAAATGAAAAAGAACAAACAAAACGACATCTGTAATTTTGTTAAAACAAAAAGAAAACAAAACAAACTTACTCAGGAAGAATTGGCTGCAAAAGCTGGGGTTGGATTGCGGTTTATTCGTGATTTGGAACAAGGCAAAACGACCATGCGAACAGATAAAATAAATGATGTTTTAAAATTATTTGGTGCGGTTTTGGGTGTTGTGGACATTGATAGACAAAAAATGTTAGAAAATGAATAGAAGTGGTAATGTATATTTAAAAAATATTTTTTGTGGTGTCGTTAGCGAAACTGATAATGGATATTTGTTTGTATATGACGGTCTTTTTTTAAAAAATCAAGTAGCGCAATCAATTAGTTGCTCCTTGCCATTGACTGAAAAACCTTTTTATAGCAAAACTCTTTTTGCTTTTTTTGATGGATTGATTCCGGAGGGTTGGCTTTTGGATATTGCCGAAAAAAATTGGAAAATAAATTATAAAGATAGAATGGGTTTGCTTTTAGTGTGTTGTAAAGACTGCATCGGAGCTGTAAGTGTAATAAATCATGAAAAATTATAAAAGCAAATATTTTCAAAAAAGCGAGGAAACTATGTGGCTTATAAATGAGCCTATGGGAACTTATGGTGGCAAGTGTTTGCATTGTTATGAATCTTTTTTTAGTCAAAAAGCGGATTCTCACGATGCTTGCAACAAAAAATTTTTTGGTCAGTTGAATACTCCTGTATTGGCTTATAATCTTCAGGATTTGCAAAGTTTGGCTACTCAAATCATACAGAGTAATATGGCTGTGACTGGGGTTCAGGCCAAAGTTTCGTTAAGTTTATATAGAAAATCTGAACAAAATCTAACCAAAAAACTCACCATTGTTGGGCTATATGGTGATTATATTCTAAAACCACCGTCTGAATTTTATGTGCAACTTCCGGAGCTTGAAAGTGCCACAATGCACATGGCGGACGTTTGCGGTATAAAAGCAGTGCCGCATAGCTTGGTAAAACTTCAAGATGGCACGCTTTGCTATATCACAAAACGTGTAGATCGAACCCGTAAGGGAAAGTTACTTATGGAAGATATGTGTCAAGTAAGTGAACGCCTCACAGAAGATAAATATAAAGGTAGCCACGAACAGGTTGCCAAATTGATTCTAAAATATTCGTCAAATCCGTTGTTGGATGTTGGCAATTTTTATGAGCAGGTTTTGTTTAGCTTTTTTACGGGTAATGCTGATATGCACCTCAAAAATTTTTCGTTTTTAGAAAAGGAGGGTTTGGGTTTGTCTTTATCGCCTGCTTATGATTTGGTTCCAACGGCATTAGTAAATACCGCCGATCTTGAAGAATTAGCCTTGACATTAAACGCCAAAAAGCGAAAGTTGAATTATAATGATTTTTTATTTGCTTATGAAAATTGTGGTTTGAATAAAAAAATTTTAGACAAAACTTTAGAACTTTTTGTGTATTGCAAGCCAGAAATGTTTGACGTTTTGGAAAAAAGTTTTGTGAATGATGTTTTTAAACAAAAATACAAAGACTTAATCAACAATAGATATAAGCAGTTAGGGATATATAAAATGTTAGGATAAATAATTAAATGTCTTTTTTTAGGAGGTGCTTTTTGTTAATTTTGATTTTATACTTATATTTGGATAAATCCTATTCCTAAAAAAATTATGACTTTGTGAAAATAAATAATTTTTTATTTCAAATATCCGAAACGTTTGTATATTTTTATTGTCTAATCGAAAACTAAATTTTATGTTCAAAAAATTTCTTTATTTGGAGTGGAAATCTTTTTCGAGATCAAGCTCGTTTGCTTCCAATTTGGCGTTGAAAATTCTAATGATAGTGTTGGCTATTTATTTTGCATTTTGTTTTTTAGCAGCCGGAATCGGGGTGTTTTTTGTGCTCAAAAAATTGGGTTTTGATCCATTAGTGATGGTCAACAAATATTTGATTTATTATTTTTTAGTCGATTTGGCAATGCGCCTTTTGATGCAAAAAATCCCAGTATTGAACATCAAATCACTCTTGGTTTTAAACATAAAAAAACCAATTATTGTTCATTTTAGTCTTGGAAAATCGGCTTTGTCATTTTTTAATTGGATACATCTTTTTTTCTTTTTGCCGTTTTCGATTGTTTTAATTCTAAAAGGATATGATAGTTTGGGTGTGGTTTTTTGGTTTGTATCTGCAGTAATATTGGTATATTGCAATAATTTTTTGAATATTATTTTAAGCAACAAAGACCATTTGTTTGTTCTTTTTCTATCTATTATTGCAGTTTTGGCGGGCTGTCAATACTTTGATATTTTTGATATTACCACAGTTTTTGCACCCGTTTTTGAAAATTTTTATGCCACAAAATGGTTGGTTTTGTTTCCTTTCATCATGTTGATTTCGAGTTATTATTATAGCTTTCATTTTTTTATAGGCGAATTGTTTTTAGATGCAGGTCTTTCGAGCAAAGCAGCAATAGTAACAACCCAAAACCTATCTTGGCTGAATCAATTTGGTGTTTTGGGTACTTTTTTAAAAAATGACATCAAGCTCATTTCAAGAAACAAACGTGCCAAAACAACCTTGGTTACGAGTTTTTTTTTCCTTTTCTATGGGCTTTTGTTATTAAATGGTGGTCAAAAAAATGTGTCGTTTTTAAGTATTGTTTACGGAATTATTATTTCGGGTGGTTTCTTATTCACATTTGGTCAGTTTGTACCAAGTTGGGATAGTGCCTATTATCAATTGATGATGACCCAAAACATTGCCTACAAAAGCTATTTGAGTTCAAAATGGTGGCTTGTAGTGATTGCCACAATATTTTCAAGTATTTTAGCTTCGTTTTATTTGTATTTTGGTTGGCATATTTATATTTGTATCTTGGTTGGAGCAATATATAATATAGGTGTCAATTCGCACATCGTACTTTTGGCTGGTGCCTATACCAAAACACCAATAGATTTGGCGTCAAGCAAGGGTGCATTTGGCGACAAAAAAGCGTTTAATTTTCAAACGGCATTGCTATCTGTTCCAAAAATTGTTTTGCCTGTTTTGTTGTTTCTGCTTGGCGAATACATCAGTAATTCAAATATGGGCTTGATTTTTGTTGGTCTGGCCGGAATTGGTGGTTTTGCCTTTAGAAACAACGTTTTTTTGATAATCGAAAAAATTTACAAAAAAGAAAAATACAAAACCATAAGTGCCTATAAACAAACAGCTTAATAAATTTAAAATATGATACAAATCAACAATATTACCAAAAAATACAAACAAACAACCGTTCTTAAAATTGAGAATCTCGATATTCCAAAAGGACAAAGCTTTGGACTTGTAGGTAACAACGGTGCGGGAAAAACTACTTTATTTAGTTTGATTTTGGATTTAATCGAACCCACAACGGGCACTATTTTGAACCAAAACATCCAAGTAAACACATCCGAAGATTGGAAGCCATTTACGGCATCCTTTCTCGACGAAAGTTTTTTGATTGGTTATCTCACACCCGAAGAATATTTTTATTTCATTGGCGATTTACGCCATCAAAACAAGGCCGATATTGATGCACTTCTGCTCAAACACATTGATTTTTTTGGTGGTGAAATTTTAAACAACAAAAAATATTTGAGAGATTTGTCTAAAGGAAATATGAAAAAAGTAGGCATCATCGCTACCCTTATTGGCAGTCCTGAGTTGGTGATTCTTGACGAACCGTTTGCTAATCTTGATCCTACAACGGTTATTAGACTCAAAAAAATCATCAAAGAATTGTCAGACGACCCAAATATCACCGTTTTGGTGTCGAGTCATGATTTGCTTCATACTGTTGAAGTTTGCAACCGAATTGTGGTATTGAACAAAGGCGAAATTGTAAAAGACATTCACACATCGCCTGAAACGCTTCATGAATTAGAATCATATTTCGCAGTTTAGTAATTAACTATCAATGTTTTACATATTAAATATATTTTTATAAATCAGTTTTGTCAAAAAAAAATTACGGTTAAATTTTTTATGTATCAAAAAGAAACGTATTTTTACCAGTCGAAATACGAAAATCAACTTTTGATCGTTATTTATAAAACGTTTTTACCTTGAAAAAATTGCATTCCAAACTTCTGATTCTTGCGCTGCTGCTTATTTTTTTGATGGCTTGCTCTACCAAAAAAGACCGTCTCATCAACCGTCAATTTCAGGCACTTAATACCAAATTCAATGTGCTTTATAACGGAAATATTGCCCTCGACAAAGGAGTTGAATCTCTCAAATCACAATTTAAAGACAATTATTGGGAGATTTTGCCTATCGAGCGAATGCAAGTTGCCAAAAAAGAAATCGCAACTACAGATGCGGCAAAAAATTCTGATTTTGAAAAATCTGAAGAAAAGGCAACAAAAGCGATACAAAAACGCTCGATGAACATCAATGGGAAGGAAAAAAACCCACAAATGGACGAGGCATATATTTTGTTAGGAAAGTCGCGCTATTATGACCAACGATTTATTCCGGCACTCGAGGCGTTTAATTATATTTTATACAAATATCCAGAAAGCGACCGTATCAATGAGGCAAAAATTTGGAGAGAAAAAACCAATATGCGCCTCGAAAATGATGCTTTGGCATTAAAAAATTTGATCAAATTGATGAGCGAAATCAAATTCAAAAACCAGGTTTTTGCAGATGCCAACGCCACTTTATCACAAGCCTATTTGAATTTGGGACAAAAAGATAGTGCCGTTTCCCGAATGAAATTGGCTTCTTTTTTTACAAAATCTAAGGAAGAAAAAGCGAGATACCACTTTATTTTAGGTCAATTGTATGAAGAAATGGGGCACAAAGACAGTGCTTTTGCATCTTTTCAAACCGTTATTGACATGAAGCGTAAAGCATCTCGTGTATATGTAATTCAGGCGCAAGCCAAACAAGCACAGCAATTTGACGGTGCAAAAGGTGATACTATTGCGTTTCTAAAAAAATTCGACGATTTGCTAAATGATCGAGAAAACAGGCCTTTTTTGGATGTGTTGAACCATCAAAAAGCTTTGTTTTATGACAAACTTCGTAAAACCGAAAAAGCAATTGTTTTTTACAAAAAATCTTTGAAAGCCAAAACCGACGATCAATATTTGGTTGCGTCAAACTATAGAAATTTGGCCAAAATCTTTTTTGATAATGCCAAATATCAAACAGCAGGACAGTATTATGATAGCACTTTAGTAAATTTGAAAGTTCGAACTCATGAATTTAATTATATCAAAAAGAAAAAAGAAAATCTTGCAGATGTCATAAAATATGAGGGAATTGCCCAAAAGTGTGATAGTATTTTGAATGTTTTGTCGCTTTCAGACCAAGATAGAAAGGAGTTTTATGAAGATTTTATTACCAAATTGAAAAAAACAGATTTGGCTATAGCCAATTTAGAAAAAATGAAAAAAGAAAAAGCGGAAAGCCAAAATAATGCTCGTAGCGATGATGGATTTTCAAAAGCTGATGTTTCTATTTCAAAAATTCAAAATCCAATTGCCTCAACCTTTGGTCCAAAAGTAGGTGCCTCGGATGCCGGAAATTTTTATTTTTATAACAGCTCGACGGTTGCTTATGGCAAAATAGAATTTAAGAAAAAATGGGGCAATAGATCGCTCAAAAGCAATTGGCGGAGATCTGACGATCAATCGAAATCTAGTACCGAAGTTGACAACGCAGACAAAGAAAACATTGTTGATAATGGGATTGATAAAAAAGAAGTCGATGTCAAATATTCGCCAGAATTTTATACAAATCAATTGCCTACATCTCAAATTGTAATTGATAGTTTGTCAAAAAGTCGCAATTTTGCGTATTATCAATTGGGAGTCATTTATAAAGAAAAATTCAAAGAATATGCCCTTTCCGCCAGCAAATTAGAGCAGCTTTTGATGAATAAACCCGAAGAAAGATTGGTTTTGCCGGCGATGTACAATTTGTTCAAAATATACGAAATTACTAATTCCGAAAAGGCATTGGCAATGAAATCAAAAATTATAATGCAGTTTCCAAACTCGCGTTATACCCAAATTTTAAACAACAATATTGCCTCAGATGTTGATAACAATCTTTCGCCAGATGCGGCTTACGAACGCTTGTATCAATTGTATAAACAACGCAAATTGTTTGCAGTTTTAGAGCAATCAACCAAGGCGATAGATCAATTTACGGGTGAAGAAATTGTTTCAAAAATCGAACTTTTGAAAGCCAATACCATCGGAAAATTAAAAGGATTGGCAGATTATAAAACCGCTATAAACTTTGTAGCCCTCAATTATCCTAATGTGGATGAAGGAAAGGCAGCCGAACAAATAATTGCTACCAATATTCCATATTTTGAAAAACTCAAGTTTTATCAAGCCGTTCCAAAAAGCTGGAAAATTGTTTTTAAGTTTGACCATAAAGACAGTCTTTTGTCTGAACCAATACTTACCAAAATAAACAAATTAATTTTTGACAGAAAATCAAGTAAGCT
>JAYTNQ010000345.1:0-1129 GCA_043748255.1 Bacteroidota bacterium | reverse complement strand
TTGAACAACGCCCGACAAATCAAACACAAAATGCAATCGAGTAATCATAAAAATTCCAGCCGTAACCATCGTTGCAGCATGAATCAAGGCAGATACGGGCGTAGGTCCAGCCATCGCATCAGGAAGCCAAGTGTAAAGCGGTATCTGAGCAGATTTGCCACAAGCACCTACAAATAATGACAGTGCAGCAGCGGCTATCCAAAAATCATTTACATCTTTGGCACTATCAATTGTGGTTTGTAAACTCGAAAAATCTAAAGTTGCAAATTGAGATCCCAAAATAAAAATACCTATCAACAATCCCAAATCGCCAATTCTATTCATTATAAAAGCTTTTTTGGCGGCATCGTTATAATCCTGATTTTGATACCAAAATCCAATCAATAAATAGGAACAAAGCCCAACGCCTTCCCAACCTATAAACATTACCAACAAATTGCTACCGATAACCAAAGTAATCATAAAAAACAAAAACAAATTGAGATACGCAAAAAACAACTGCATTTTGTCATCGTGCTGCATATAACTGATGGAATACAAATGAATTAATGTTCCAATTCCGGTAATGAATAACAGCCACAACACCGACAATTGATCTAACAAAAAACCAAAACTGAGTTTGAAATTGCTGATCGAAATCCAGTCAAACAAATCAATTTCAATTGGTTTTTGAGTGTCTAAAATGTGGTTAAAAAAGTAGCACGTTACCAAAAACGAAACAAAAACTGTTGCAGTTCCTATGATTCCAGAGGTTGTTTTTGAAATGTTTTTACCAAAAAAAACATTAAACAAAAAACCAAAAAACGGCGAAAGAAGCAAGACCAAGGCAAAATTAGTATCCATAAATTATCCTTTTAATTTTTTTAAATTATCAACATCAATAGATCCAATATTTCTGAATATCGAAACTAAAATGGCCAATCCAACGGCTACTTCTGCAGCAGCAACTGCCATCGAAAAAAACACAAAAACCTGTCCTTGAGCATCTTGATGAAAGGTAGAAAAAGCCACAAACAGCAGATTAACAGCGTTTAACATCATTTCTATAGACATAAAAACGATAATCGCATTGCGGCGATACAACACCCCAAAAATGCCAATGCAAAACAAGATTGCAGCCAAGACAAGG
>JAYTNQ010000344.1:0-3174 GCA_043748255.1 Bacteroidota bacterium | reverse complement strand
ATGGCATTTGAGGCTGCTTTTTGTTCGCACCAAGCGTGATCGGTGAGAATTTCTTCGATGTTTTTTTCGACAATATTTACCCATCGTGGGTCTGTTGGCAATTGTAGTCTTAGTACTGACATGGGTTTGAGTGGGGTTTGAGTGGGTGTTTTTTAATTTCGATTTCATCATTTTTATCAAATTTAATTCGAACCAATAAATTCAATATTGCAAATAATTTCAAAATTTAGCTTTTACGAAGCTATGGTAACCATTTTTTTTCAAAATTGGGTTTTCTTTTTTCCAAAAAGGCATTTCTACCTTCTTTGGCTTCCTCGGTCATATAGGCCAATCGCGTGGCTTCGCCGGCAAAAACTTGCTGTCCAACCATGCCGTCATCGGTCAAATTCATGGCGAATTTGAGCATTTTTATGGCCATTGGCGATTTTTGCAAAATTTCTTGTGCCCATTCAAAAGCGGTGCTTTCAAGTTTATCATGCGGAATTACGGCATTGACCATGCCCATTTCAAAGGCTTCTTGGGCAGAATAATTGCGGCCGAGAAAGAAAATTTCTCTGGCTTTTTTTTGACCAACCATTTTGGCCAAATAGGCCGATCCGTAGCCACCATCAAAACTGGTTACATCGGCATCGGTTTGTTTAAAAATCGCGTGCTCTTGGCTTGCCAAAGTGAGGTCGCAAACTACATGAAGGCTGTGTCCGCCCCCAACTGCCCAACCTGGAACCACCGCAATAACTACTTTTGGCATAAACCTAATAAGGCGTTGGACTTCCAAAATATTGAGTCGGTGTTGCCCGTCTTGACCAACATAGCCTTGATGACCACGTGCGTTTTGGTCGCCACCGCTACAAAAAGCATATATGCCGTCTTTGCTCGATGGCCCTTCGGCTGAAAGTAAGACAACACCAATCGAGGTGTCTTCTTGTGCGTCATAAAAGGCTTCATATAATTCGGAGGTGGTTTTTGGTCGAAAGGCATTGCGCACATCGGGGCGGTTGAAAGCGATTCTGGCAACGCCTTCGCACTTGTTATAGGTAATATCTTCAAAAATTTTAACGGTTTTCCAGCTTGGATTTGACATATTTGTATTAATTTAGCGTAAAATTAAACCAAATTTTTATATTTTTGAAAAAATAAAAATAAAATGATGATAAAACAATATTTTTTGAGCCTTGGGTGTATGTTTATTACTTTACAAATAACTGCACAAAAGTATGAATTTCAAACCGTTAAGGATATTGAAGCGCTTCCAATTATTTCGCAAGATCAAACAGGCACTTGCTGGAGTTTTTCAACAACCTCATTCTTGGAATCTGAAATTTTTAGAATTTCTGGAAAAAAAATTGACCTTTCAGAAATGTATAATGTGCGACAAACCTATACCAAAAAAGCATTCAACTATGTGATGCGACAAGGCAAAGCACAGTTTGGCGAGGGTGGTTTGAACCACGATATTATCAATAGTGCTCGCGAATTTGGGTTGATGCCACAGGAAATATTTGGGGGTTATACGGGCAATATTAAAACCTATAATCATAGCAAAATGGTGGAAGAATTGACTGATTTGTTAAAAAAATATGCAGATCCGTCTCAAAAATTGGATCCTGAATGGAAAATTAAGGTGTCCAAAATTTTGGATGACAATATTGGATTTGTAAATTCAAAATTTGTTTTTGAAAACAGAAAATATACGCCGAAGGTTTTTTTGGAAAGTTTGAAACTCCCGTTGAATGATTATGTTACGATTACTTCATTTACACATGAGCCGTTTCATAGCAGTTTTATATTGTCTATTCCCGATAATTTTTCTAACGGAAGTTATTATAATTTACCTTTAGATGAGTATATACAAAATATTGATAATGCGATTGATAAAGGATTTACGTTGGCTTTGGATACAGACGTGAGCGAAATTACTTTTTCGGGTAGATATGGCATTGCAGTGATTCCAAATGATGCTGTTGATGCCGAAGTTATTTTGCAAGAAATCAAGCCAGAAAAAGTAATTACGCCAGAATATCGTCAAACTGAGTTTGAAAATTTTGATACTACCGATGATCATTTGATGCATATTGTAGGAAAAATGAAAGATCAAAACGGTGGTGTATATTATAAGGTAAAAAATTCGTGGGGTACCGAGGGAGGCAATAATGGTTTTGTGTATATGAGTGTTGCTTATATGCGGTTAAAATCTATTTCGGTATTGCTTCACAAAGATGGTTTGATTGTGGCCACCAAGGAAAAATTGAAGTTGTAGGGTTTAGGTTTTGATCCATTTTTTTGGTTTAATATCTTTTTCTAAAAAAGTTTTGAAAATTCTAAAAGTCTAATTTCGCCCCGATGTAGCGGTATCCTTTTTGTTTTTTTTCATTTTTCAGAAAAAAAACAAAAAGATATAGCGTGCAGCGGGACAGGTGGTGTGCTGGACGGATGGTGTGCGCCAAAAAAAAGAAAAAAAACGGAATGGTTTGACGTGATTTTTTGGCAAATTTGAACTAATATAGTATATTTGTTGCCAAAAAATAAGCAATTCATGGCATTATCAGAACAAGAAATACTTCGAAGAGAGGCGTTGCAATCTTTGCGCAATTTGGGCATTGAACCTTTTCCGGCGCAGGAGTTTGTGACCACGGCATATACGACAGATTTGTTGTCAAATTTTGAACAATATGAGGGCAAGGAAGTTGTGCTTGCGGGCAGATTGATGCAAAAACGGATTATGGGAAAGGCTTCGTTTGCAGAGCTCAAGGATGGTAACGGACGGATTCAAATATATATTTCGCGCGATGACATTTCGGACGACGAAGAAAAAATTATGTATAACACAGTTTTTAAAAAGCTGTTGGATATTGGCGATTTTATTGGGGTTCGGGGTACGGTTTTTAAAACCCAGGTTGGCGAAATTTCGGTTCATGTTTATGGTTTGACGGTTTTGGCAAAGGCTTTGAAGCCGCTTCCGGTTGTAAAAGTTGATGCTGATGGCAATACCCACGACGCTTTTTCGGATCCAGAGCAGCGGTATCGCCGCAGATATGTTGACTTGACGGTGAATGATCACGTGAAGGCTACGTTTGTGAAGCGTACCAAATTGTTTAATGCAATGCGTACTTTTTTTAATAATGCGGGCTATCTTGAGGTAGAAACGCCTGTCTTGCAGCCTATTGCAGGTGGTGC
>JAYTNQ010000343.1:0-1131 GCA_043748255.1 Bacteroidota bacterium | reverse complement strand
TTTTCCGGGTTCGTTTGACCCAATAACATTAGGACATTTTGATATTATCAAAAGAAGCTTGCCACTTTTTGACCAAATTATTGTAGCTATTGGCATAAATGCCGAAAAAAAATATATGTTTTCAATTGAAGACCGAAAACAATTTATCGAGCAAGCATTTGCAGACGAGTCAAAAGTGCAAGTTGTTGTTTATCAAGGACTCACTATAGATTTTTGCAAAAAAATGAAAGCCCAATTTATTCTACGTGGCCTTCGCAACCCAGCAGATTTTGAGTTTGAAAAAGCCATTGCTCACACCAATCGAAAATTATCAAAAATCGAAACGGTATTTTTGCTTACAGCCGCAAACACTTCTTATATTAGTTCGAGTATTGTGCGAGATGTAATTAGAAATGGCGGCCAATATGAAATGTTAGTTCCTGATTCTGTGAGGGTTATATAAAATTATTCAACTACAAGCTTTCTAACGGCTCGAGCTATTTCGATTTTATATTTTTTGCCTTTCATTTTTTCATCTTTGATTTTAAAAAGTAAATCATTGACTTTGTTATATTTAACTGCTACAAACGACACAAAATCTTTGACTTCGATTAATCCTAAATCGCCTTTTTCTAAAGCCCCTTTTTGCGAAAAAAAACCAACAATGTCAATTTTATTAAGTTTGTTTTTTTTGCCACCACTGATATAAAGAGTTTGAAATACGGGAGGTTTTGGTACGCTATTACTTTTTTCAATTTTGTATGGCAGCATATCATAATCGATATAATCCATTTTTTTTTCGCTTTCATGAACAATAATATAGGCTGTTCCGCTTGTTTGCATTCGTGCAGTACGGCCATTTCTGTGCGTAAACTCATCATTTTTTGAAGGCAAATGATAGTGGATAACGTGTTTCATCTCTGGAATATCCAAGCCACGAGCCGCTAAATCTGTTGTTATCAAATAAGAAATACTACCATTTCTAAACAAAATCAAGGCCCGCTCCCGCTCTACCTGCTCCAAGCCACCGTGATAAAAGACCGCAAAAATTCCTTTTGAAACCAAAGCATCACAAATGCGTTCTGCAGCATCGCGGTGGTTGCAAAAAACAATTGCCGCCTCCGACTTCAAGGTACAAATTAAACCGAACAA
>JAYTNQ010000342.1:0-8527 GCA_043748255.1 Bacteroidota bacterium | reverse complement strand
CATTGTATTTATGTTTAATATTATTTTTGCAAATATATTATTTTTATTTAGAATGAATAAAAATAATAATTATATTTGCAAAAAAATAAATATTATGCGTTTAAAAAAATTCACATTTATACTCCTTAACATGAGTCTATTTTATGCGTTTTCACAAGAAAAAAGCATACAAAAAGATAGGATAACCAATATCGTACTGGAGGAAGTTGTAATAACTGCAACAAGAACTGAAAAAAAGTTATCCTCATTACCATTACCTGTTCAATTAATTTCAAAAGCACAAATCAGACAATCGGGTGCTTTAAAACTGAACGATATACTCGAAGAACAAACGGGATTGATTATTGTTCCAGATTACGGAGGCGTTCTTGGGATTCAAATGCAGGGATTAGATGCACAATATACCTTAATATTAATAGATGGTGTTCCGTTGGTTGGTCGTTCTGCAGGAACATTGGATTTAAGTCGGGTTACCGTAAATAACATCAAACAAATAGAAATCGTAAAAGGACCCTCGTCGAGTCTATATGGTTCGGAAGCACTGGGTGGGGTAATAAACATTATCACAAAAGTTCCAAAAAACAAAAAACTCAGTGGGGAATTTAATTCTCGATTAGGCACTTTCTTTACAGCCGATACTAACTTAAATTTTGAATTTGGGATAAATAAGTTGAAAATAAACGCTGCTATAAACGCATTTTCATCAGATGGTTATGATTTGGATAAAAGCAATATAGAAAAAACTGTTTTGCCTTATAAAAACACTACCTCTCAACTGCAACTCAATTATAAATTTTCGAATAGATTGAGTTTGTTGCTATCCAATAGATATTTTAATCAAAACAGTGATTTAGAAACATTTATAGGAACAAAAAGTGGATTAGGCAAAACCAAAACTAACGATTTCAACAGTCATTTAAGGCTTTTTTACAATCCTAATCAAAAATTAAGTTTCATTGGTGAGTGCTATGCTACCCAATATTTTGTAAAGAATGAGATAGGATATAATGATACGAACACCACTTTAAAGAATTCTTTTTTTAAAGAAAATTTATTGCGACCAGAATTTAGAGCAAATTTTAAAACACGAAACACAACCTATACAACGGGTTTTGGTCACAATTTCAACAACTTGGAACGGACATATTTTTTTGAAAAGGCATTTAATAATTCGTATTACGGATTTCTACAATATGATTACAACCTAAAAGAGAAATTGAATATTTTGGCTGGTTTGCGTTATGATAAAAATTTGGCTTATGCGTCTGTATTAAGTCCAAAATTGGCAATGGATTATCAATTCAACAAGCATTTTTCGGTTCAAAGTTCAGTAGGATATGGGTTTAAAGCACCCGATTTGAGACAATTGTATTTCAATTTCGAAAATCTTGGCGTGGGTTATATAGTATTGGGCTACAATGTTGCTCCTACCCGATTGGTAGAATTAGAGTCGCAAGGGCGTATCCAAAATAGCTTGGTGGGAACCGATTTTTTTAACAATCCATTAAATCCAGAAACTAGCATTGGCTATAATTTTGGTGTCAAAAACAACTTCAAAGCTGTAAAATCGTCTGTAAATATTTTTTATAACAAAGTAAAAAACCTAATAGATACAAGAGCAATTGCAAATTTAACCAACGGACAAAATATTTTTAGTTATACCAATATTGGTTCGGTTTTTACACAAGGATTAGAATTTAATTCTGCTATAAAAATCTCTGAAAACTTGGAGGTCTCTGGCGGATATCAATATTTAATTGCCAAGGACAATGATGTCATTCAAGATTTAAAAGACAAAAAAATATTTGCAAGTGACCCGATTACCTCACAATCTTTCGAACTCAAGCAGGCGGATTATTTTGGATTATTTAACCGTTCAAAACATACTGCCAATTTTAAATATTTTGCAAAAATACCGGTTTGGAATCTTGACCATAATTTGCGTGCAACCTACAGAAGCAAATATGGATTGTTTGATACCAACAACAACGCCATTCTCGACAATTATGATCTATTTGCCAATGAATATGTGATTTTTGACACTTCAATAACTAAAAAAATTAAAGATACATTTGAAATACAGATTGGTGTTGACAATGTTTTAAATTTTACGGATACTCAAAATGCAACAAATTTTGCAGGAAGGCTAACGTATTGCAAAGTGCAATATCTTTTTTAAATAACCCTAATTAAACAAACATGATTTCACTAAAATCCAAAAGAATAAGCATCATTATTCTAAATTTTGTCCTTGGTATAATGCTCTTGCTTGGCGGCATAGAAAAATTTGCCAAACCAATTCCGGCACCAACCCAAATGATAGAGCACATTAAAAAAAGTGAGGAAGTAGCACCAAACATTGAAGTTTTGAAAATCAAAAATTACATTTTTGGTATGAAACAAACCAACTATTTTTGGCAATTTCTTGGCGCAATTGAACTTCTTGCAGGTCTTTTGCTCATAAGTCAATTGTTTTCAAAAATTGGAGCTTTTATTGCGATGCCCATTACATTGAACATTTTTCTTTTTCATGTTTTTTTAGAACCCAATGATGTAGTCGAACTTTTGCAAACATCAGGTTTGTTGGTAATCAATATTTTGCTAATTGCTTTTACTTTCAAAATCTGGAAACCATTATTAATCAACAAGAATTTTTATTAACCCTTTTAAATATTTTTCAATGAAAACTTTAAAATCAATTTTAGTAATTGCAATTTCAATTGCCTTATTTTCGTGTTCTGTAGAGGACGAAAAAACACCAACACCAACAAAAAAATCGGCTGTATTGGAGGTTAAAACATTTTCAAACTTGTTTGCGCAAGCTTCAAAAGATTCGCCAAATACAGATGGAGGGTTTATAAAATTTAATTTTGCTACCAATCAAATAGTTCCTTCCGGCGACAAGTGGGATGTTGCCTTTCTAGCAACCTCAATTTTGGTAAACGGCGGTGTTGTAGCAGCCGGACAACCAGAAAGAACAGGCGTTGGAGCAGCTGCTGTTGTATCTGGAACATTTGCAAACATTACAACGGCGCCAGCAGACAATTTGTTCAAACAAGATGCGCCAAAAGCAAATGCAATTCCAATAGGCTCGGGCAATGGCTGGTACAATTATAATTCTACGACTCATGTAATTATGCCAATTGCTGGAAAGGTAATTGTTGTAAAAACCCACGATGGCAAATATGCCAAAATGGAAATTTTGAGTTACTACCAAGATGCGCCGACCAATCCAACCTATAAATTACCAGCAAGATATTACAAATTTAATTTTGTGTATCAACCCGATGGAACAAAAAATTTCTAATATAGCATTTAACTTTTTGTTTTAGTTAGCCAAAAACCTTCAATCAATTATTTTGAGCGAAGGTTTTTATTTTGAAATGAAATTAAGGGGAAGTTTTTCTTGATTTTGAAATAATTTTTTAAGCTAAATATATATATATGGTACCGACACCGATACTATCATTGATAAAATCAGAAAAACTAGTTCACTCAAAACCCTATTTATCGAATTGTTAAAAAAATGTAAAATAATAAATAATTAATTAAAACGAATTATCTTTCGTAAATATTTTAGTTAGTAGTAGCCCAAAGCGAATAAAAAAAAAGAAAAATGAATCAAAAAATTTCACATATTTCGATTTTAGTTGATGATTATGATAAAGCAATTGAATTTTATACAAAAAATTTAAATTTTGTATTATTAGAAGATACAATTATAGATACAACTAAACGTTGGGTGAAAATTGCTCCAAATAAAAATTCTAAATTTAGTTTGTTATTAGCAAAAGCCTCTAACCAACTTCAGAAAGCACGAATTGGAAACCAAACTGGCGGGAGAGTGTTTTTATTTTTAAATACAAATGAATTTGAAAAAGATTATGAAAACTTAAAAAATAGAAATGTAAAAATTATAAGAGAACCAAAAATTGAAAGTTACGGAAAAGTATTAGTTTTTGAAGATTGCTATGGGAATTTATGGGACTTAATTGAACCTTTAGAAGAGAAAAAAGACAGGTTTTACACTACTGGAATTTTAAAAGTTATTGAGCATCAAAATATTGAAAAAACAAAGAAAGCACTAATTGAATTGCAGAATCATACAAAAAACGAAATTGGAAATCTAACTTTTGAAATACAACAATCCATAGTAAATGATTCAGAATATATTATCTGGGAATGTTTTGAAAATGAAACTGAATTTAAAAAGCATCTTGTTTCTGAACATTTAAAAAAATTTCTGGAATTAAATTTGGTTGAGTTCATAAATGTTTATGAAACAAAAAAAATATAAACACCACTATTAAGAACACTAAAATCCATCCATTCTATCGCTTAAAAATATAACAAAAAGCGCTGTTTATTGAGGTTGGTGTGCTTTCCAAAATAAAATCAAAGCCATATAGCCATTTCAATTGGTTTATCAATTTCAATATTTTCATTTTTTCTTATTTCTGCTTTCAGTGGCAACAAATAAGTTTCGTTTTTTGAATCAAACCATATTGCGGTTTTCCAAACACTATTTCCAATTTTCGCTACTGCTTTTAATCTTCCCCAACCTTCTTCTTCAGATTTTAAAATGCTTCTAATTTCTTTCGACATTTCTTTTGGAAGTGAAACAAAATACCAACCTCCTGGCGAAGTATGTTGCCATGGTTTTTCTGAAAACTCATATTTTATTTGTCCGTTCAAGAAATACGTTTTTAAAATGAGTAGCAATAACTGCTTGCTAAAATATTTTTGCAATTTACTTCATTTTTTTTAATTATCAGTTTTCAAGTTTTTTTATTATTTGATGCAATTCTGGTAAAAGGGTTTTGATATTCTGCTTTTGTAGATTATCGCCGGATGATATAGAAATATTTTGGGGGTTGTTGGATTGGTGCGTTCTTGGAGAGATTCGTTTGGCTCGAAGATCTAACAATAACAGTTGACAATTTAAAAGATTTTGAAAGTCTAAAAGTCTAAATTCGCCCCGATTGCAGCGGCATCCTTTTTGTTTTTTTTCGTTTCAGAAAAAAAACAAAAAGATATAGCGCAAAGCGGGACGGGTGGTGTGTGGAACGGTTGGTGTGCGCCAAAAAAAATTTTTTTAGCTCGTTTTTTTAAATGAAACTTGCATCGTAGTGCCTTTGTTTATTTCGGAAAAGAGCACTTTTATTTTGCCTTTGTGGTAGGTTTCAACGATGCGTTTGGTGAGCGAAAGGCCCAAACCCCAACCTCGCTTTTTGGTCGTAAATCCTGGTTCAAAAATGCTTTGAAACTGATTTCTAGGAATGCCTTTGCCGTTATCCGTAATTTTTATTTTCACAAAATCTCCTTCTTCTATCACTTCTACATGCAGATTTCCTTTGCCTTTCATGGCATCAATTGCGTTTTTCACTAAATTTTCGACAGTCCAGCTATGCAAAGTGGTATTAAGCATCACAAAAACAGTTTTTTGTGGGGCTGCGAATGAAAATTTGACTTGTTTTGAAAACCTAGATTGCAAATAATCGAATGATTGTGAGGTTTCTGACACGATATCTAATTTTTTAAGCACGGGTTCAGAGCCGATTTTTGAAAATCTATCGGCAATAGTTTGTAATCTATTGATGTCTTTTTCGATTTCAAAAACGGTGGTTTCGGCTATTTGATCTGCTTTCATAATTTCGAGCCAGCCAATCAATGACGAAAGCGGTGTTCCAATTTGATGGGCAGTTTCTTTGGCCATGCCGGCCCAAAGTTTGTTTTGGGTAGCCATTTTGGTGCTTTTATAAAAATTATATACCAAAGCGCCAAAAAGCAAAATAATCAATAAAAGTGCGATAGGATAATATTTTAATTTGTTCAGCAAATTGGAGTCGCCATAATACAAATACTGAAATTTGCCGGGTACATACTCAAAAACAATAGGTTCGTTTTGATTTTTCAGCTTTTGTAAAAAGGAGGACATTAGGGTAGTATCTTTCAAAACGGCTTCGTCGATATTTTTGGTGTTGCTAACTTTGTTTTTTTCAACGACTACAATAGGAATTCGGGCATTTTGAATAATTTTGAGGGGCAAATCAATATCTGCATTTACATCTGCATTGATCAAAGTTTTTTGAGCATCTGCCCAATGCTCCATCTTGATGCGTTCTTCGTTTTTAAAAATTTGAAAAAAGGTATATGTGTTCCACAGAATCAAAATAATAATGATAAATGAAACTGTTATCAAACCCCATCGAATCGTATTTTTCTTGTCTGAAAACTGCATAAAATTGTTTTTTGATGCTAAATATATTTAAAATTTCGCCAATTTTTTTAAAATGAACTAAAAAATAGTAAATTTACAACGAAAACTAACGCTTTTTGCCTTTTTTTTAAATTAAAAATCACAAAAAATGATCCGAAAAATTGTCCTTATTTTAATTGTTACTTTACTTTCAAGCTCGTGTGTTTCTAAAAAAATCTATGCCGATTTGGAAGATAAATTTGCCACTTTAAAAAAAGAAAATCGCAAACTTTTTGATGAAAAGCAAGAATTGCTCAACGTCAAAAACAAACTTTCGGGCGATCAAAGCAATTTGCAAACCGCTTTTGATGCCCTAAAATTGGAACAACAAAAACTGCAATCAGATCTTGATTTGACTACAAATAATCTCAAAACATTGCAAACTTCTTATGACGCTTTAGAAAAAAACAGTGACGAAGCCCTGCAAGCCAATATGACCAAAAACCGCGAATTGTTGGCCAAATTGGAAGCCAAAGAAAAAACATTGGCAGCAGAGCAAGAAAAACTAAACAGGTTGAAAGCCGATTTTGAAGATCGTTCCAAGCGTGTAGCCGAGTTAGAACAAATTATGGCGAGCAAAGAAGCCAGCATGAAAAAACTTAAAGAAACCCTCTCAAAAGCCCTAAACGGATTTGAAGGAAAAGGCTTGACCGTTGAACAAAAAAACGGAAAGGTATATGTGTCTATGGAAAATAAATTGCTGTTTAATTCTGGAAGTTATACGGTGAGTCTCGAAGGCAAAAAAGCGGTTATCGAAGTAGGAAAAGTACTTGGTTCAAACCCAGAAATTGCAGTTTTAATTGAAGGTCACACAGACAACGATGCCTTTTTGAGCGCAGGGCCAATTGCTGATAATTGGGATTTATCGACAAAAAGAGCTACGTCTATCGTCACAATTTTGAGCGAAAATAAAAGCATCAACAAACAAAATTTGACTGCTGCCGGCAGAAGCGAATATGCTCCATTGATAAGCAATGACACGCCCGAAGGAAAAGCCAAAAACCGAAGAATCGAAATCATATTGACTCCAAAATTGGATGAGATTTCAAAAATGCTGAACGAAATTGATTAAAAACCACCTTTTTTTAATCAAAAAAACCACTTCGCTTGAGGTGGTTTTTTGATTAAAAAAGCAAGATTACAAACAAAATGCTTAAATTTGCTTTTTTATAAAACCAAACTATGTTACAAATATCTTTTATTAGAGAAAACCAAGAGAAAGTCATTGCTGCTTTGACCAAACGAAATTTTGATGCTACTGCTATTGTAGCCAATGTTGTTTTGATAGATGAAAATCGGCGTTCGACACAGGTCGAGTTAGACCAAATTTTGTCTGAATCTAATAAACTATCCAAGGATATAGGCGATTTGCTCAAGAATGGCGAAACCTCAAAAGCCGCTATTTTGAAAGAAAAAAACCTTTTGCTGAAAGAAAAAAGCAAATCATTGGCAGAAAAAACGGATGTTTTGGCACACGAGCTCACCCAACAACTATATTTGTTGCCCAATTTGCCGGCAGACATTGTTCCGTTTGGCAAAACGCCCGAAGAAAACATTACAATTTTTGAGGCTGGTGAAGTGCCAAAATTGCACCAAAACGCACAGCCTCACTGGGAGTTGATCAAAAAATATGACATAGTTGATTTTGAATTAGGCACCAAAATCACAGCTCCAGGATTTCCGGTTTATAAAGGAAAAGGAGCCAAATTGCAACGCGCACTTATTGCTTATTTTTTGGACAAAAACACAGATGCCGGCTATATCGAATACCAAGTGCCGCACCTGGTCAATGAAGCATCTGCGTATGGCACAGGGCAATTGCCCGACAAAGAAGGACAAATGTATCATGATGTTACAGATAATTTATACTTGATTCCAACGGCAGAAGTGCCCGTTACCAATATTTTTAGAGATGTTATTTTGACAGAAAGCGAGTTGCCAATTTTGTGCACCGCCTACACCCCGTGTTTTAGACGAGAGGCGGGATCTTGGGGCGCTAATGTGCGGGGGCTTAACCGTTTGCACCAGTTTGACAAGGTCGAAATTGTTCGTATAGAACACCCAGACCATTCACACGCTGCCCTTGACGGTATGGTAGCGCATGTCAAAAATATTTTGAACGAACTGCAGTTGCCTTACCGAATATTGCGTCTTTGTGGGGGCGATATGGGGTTTGCATCGGCGCTAACCTATGATTTTGAGGTTTTTTCGACCGCACAGAATCGTTGGTTAGAAATATCATCTGTGTCAAATTTTGAAACATTTCAG
>JAYTNQ010000341.1:0-1134 GCA_043748255.1 Bacteroidota bacterium | reverse complement strand
TTTGAAAATCCAGATGGCACTCTACAAATTTATGACTGGAAACGGGTCAAGTCAATTGAATATGAAGCTTTTGGGAATAAAACATCCATTATTCCTTGTCTGAAACATATGCCCGACACCAATTTTTGGCACTATGCTTTACAATTGAATTTATACAAAATGATATTGGAGGAACAGTACGACAAAAAGGTTTCTGATTTATATTTAGTTTGTATGCATCCAGATAATTCTCCACTCACTTATGATAGAATCCAAGTTCCTATTCTCACAGAAGATATAACTGAATTGTTGAAATCTTTGCATAATATTATTTAGTTCCATTCATAACGTATAAACTCTTGATGATGTAGCATCTACTAACGTTACTATTTTTGTAAAATCTGATATAAAACTTTCAACGGAAAATTTTGTCTTATCAAAATTTAATAAATATTTATATGCGGATTTTATTTTTTTCGTGTCACTTAATATCTCAACAACTTGATGATTCATAGTATAATCGTCATCAGTATTACCATCACTATCACCATAATATAATGGATAATCCTCCCCTAAAATTTCTACTATCGCGGGTCGTCTATTTATAATTAGAGGAGTGTTACGGATTATACATTCTATCACCGTATTTACTGCTGAAGCATCTATTAGATTCAAAAACACTATATTTTCCGACAATAGTTTATCATAATCTGTGTCACATAAATGGTCTATTACTTCAACACTACTCTTTATTCTACTTATGTAATCTTCGTTGTGCTTATACCAATTGTTTCCTGATTTATGTTGGCAACAATTTTTGATTATTTTTTTTGCTATGTCATTCACAATAGCATCTTCATCTTCATCATTTTTTCCTTTTGGGAAATAATTGTCCATACAACGACCTTTTAATGCAACCTTTCTAATTGTATCATATTCTTGATGACTCATTAAAAATCTTGAAATGAAACCTTTCCCTTTTGTTTCGAATGAATAATTTCGTGGAATGAATAAATTGTAAAACGAAAATATATTTCGCATCCAACCACCCACATGCACAACCTTTTTATCGTTATTACTTAAAAATTTACTCCATTTAAATTCTTCCAAATTTACCAAATCAGTAGGATGACATAAAACACTTATTTTTATTTC
>JAYTNQ010000340.1:0-3187 GCA_043748255.1 Bacteroidota bacterium | reverse complement strand
AATTTGGGTTGACTTTCAGCCATGGTTTGCCTGTCGAAAAGCCTGCATTTTGTGTGGCATCCCACTGAAATGGGGTTCTTCCGTTTTCGCGGGCAGTTTGTTTTTGTCCTTCAAGGAATGCTTCTAAATCGCCGTTTTTTTCTTTTAGACTGGTATATTTATTTCGGGTTTCTACATCTTTATAATCATCAATATTGTCAAATCTGATATTGTTCATGGCAAGTTCGTCGCCTTGAAAATAGTAGGAGGTGCCGCGCATGGTGAGGATGAATGTGGAGAGCATTTTGGACGATATTTCACGATATTCGGCGGTATCATTGCCAAATTTGCTTACCATTCGTGGTTGGTCATGATTGGCCAAAAATATCGAGAGCCATCCTTTGTCTTTGAATGCTTGGTCATATCGTTCAAAAATATTTTTGTATTTGACCAAACCAAAGTCAAGAATGTGCCTGCCTACATCTACGCTTTCAAAATGATAGGCCATATTGAGCTCGTTGCGGGCGGGATCTACAAATTTCATGGCGGCTTCGGGCGAATCGCCTGCGCCTTCTGAAACGGTCATCACATTTGGGTATTTGCTCAAAACTTGTTTGTTCATTTCCTGAATATATTCGTGTAAATGAGGGCCATTGCCATAAAATTTGATAATTTCTGACGGTTTGTCTGCAATTTCTTTTGGCAATTCTGGAAAACTGTCGTCTTTTGAAATAAATTGAAAGGCATCCATGCGAAATCCGTCTATTCCTTTGGCCAACCAAAATTCCATCATCGAATAAATTTCTTGTCTCAAATCGGGGTTATTCCAGTTTAAATCTGGTTGTTTTTTTGAAAAGTAATGCAAGTAATAGGCGTTTGTGGTTTGGTCATATTTCCAAGCATTGCTATTTACGTCAAACCAGCTCCATCGATATGGCGGTGTACCTTTTTCGGCGGGCCACCAATAAAAATAATTTCGATATTTGTTGTCACGTGATTTTCGGCTTTCTTGAAACCAAAAATGTTCGTCGCTACAATGGTTTACGACCAGATCCATAACTACTTTGATGCCGCGATTGTGCAGTCCTTTTAGCAATTCATCAAAATCTTGCATCGTGCCAAAATCTTTCATAATGGCTTGATAATCAGAAATATCATAACCATTATCGTCGTTTGGAGATTGGTAAATAGGGTTTAGCCAAACGGCGTCTATCCCCAATGATTTGATATAATCTAATTTTGAAATGATGCCTTGAATATCGCCAATTCCGTCGCCATTGCTGTCTTTAAAACTGCGTGGATAAATTTGATAAACGATGGCTTCTTTCCACCATTTTTGATCTAATGTTTTGTTTTTTGAAACAATTTCTTGACTATTTGCCATAAACGAGGTGAGTAATATAAGTAGGTTGGTTTTTAAAAATTGGTTTTTCATAACTTTTATAAAATTTGATACACAATCGCTTGGTATGGAAGCAATTGTGATTCTGTTTTTGGATAATTATTGATCAGTACTTTGGCGTTTGTGAGATCGATATTGAGGTTTGCTTTGGCTTTTTGTTTGCTAAAATTCAGCAAAACCAACATTTTTTTGCCGTTTAATTCTCTTGTATAAGCATATACTTTTGTATTTTTTTCGTCTAATAAAGTATATTTTCCATATATGAGAACATCGTTTTCTTTGCGTAATTTTACTATTTTTCTAAAATAATTCAACACAGAATTGGGGTCATTTTCTTGACTTTCGGCATTCAAAGTGGTGTGATTTTCATTGACTTTGAGCCAAGGATTTCCAGTTGTAAAGCCAGCATTTGATGATGAATTCCATTGAAATGGTGTTCTGCCATTGTCGCGAGCGCCACCTGTTTTTTGGTCGATAATGAATTGTTTCAAATTGCCTTTTGCCATTTTCACTTTTTCGTATTCTGCCATAATTTCGATGTCACGATAATCTTCGATTTTATCAAATTTGATGTTCATCATCCCAATTTCGTCACCGTTATAATAGTATGGCGTTCCGCTCATTGTCATCAAAAAAGTGGTTAGCATTTTGCTGGAAACGGCTCGAAACTCTGGCGCATCATTGCCCCAACGACTCACCATTCGAGGCTGGTCATGATTGCCCAAATATATAGTACCCCAACCTTTATTGGCATACACTTTGTCCCAATCAGAATAGATTTTTTTGAAGGCTATCAGGCTCCAATTTGGATTCATGGTTTTGTATTTTCCGGGGATATAGCCTAGATCTACACCCTCAAAATGGTAGCCCATATCAAGTTCATGACGGTCTGCATCAACAAAGTTTAGGGCAGTTTCTTTGGTCATTCCAGCACCTTCGGCAAGTGCCATGCAGTCGTATTTGCTCAAAACTTCACGGTTCATTTCTTTCAAATAATCATGTACGGCGGGAGTGCTTGCAAAATAGGTAAACCAGCTTCCATTGAAATTTTTGTCTAAAGTTGCTTGCGTAATCACCGGAAACGAAGTGTCTTTTGCAATCACCGGAATCACATCCATCCGAAAACCATCGATGCCTTTTTTGAACCACCAATTCATCATGCTATAAATTTCTTGACGCAATTTTGGGTTTTCCCAATTCAAATCGGGTTGTTTGTAGCTAAAATAGTGCAAATAATAGGCGTTTGTGGTTTTGTCGAACCGCCATCCGCTGCCATCGGCTTCAAAAGAACCTGGTCTAAAAGCCGGTTTTCCTTTTTCGGCGGGCCACCAATGATAGTAATCTCTGTATGGATTATCACGAGATTTTCTGCTTTCTTGAAACCACTTGTGCTGGTCGCTGCTGTGATTGACAACCAAATCCATCACCAATTTCAACCCTCGCTCGTGCATTCCTTTGAGCAAATTATCAAAATCGTTCATCGTGCCAAACTCTTTCATAATAGTTTGATAATCAGAAATGTCATAGCCATTGTCTGCATTTGGCGAACCATAAATTGGGTTTAGCCAAACTGTAGTAATGCCCAAAGATTTAATATAATCGAGCTTTTCGATAATCCCTTTGAGATCGCCTACTCCGTCGCCATCTGTATCCTTGAAACTTCGAGGATATATTTGATACACTACGGCTTCTTTCCACCATTTTTTATCAATTTTGGTGGTCATTTCATTGGAGCTTGAATCTTTTTTGCATGCCAAAAAAAGCAGTGCAAGGGATAATAAGGTGATTTTGAGGTGGGTTTTCATA
>JAYTNQ010000339.1:0-3188 GCA_043748255.1 Bacteroidota bacterium | reverse complement strand
AATATTTTGGTATTTTTGACTAAAATTTTATCCGCCATGCAAACCATTTCTGAAGCAGCTGCTTTTACCATCAAATTTATCAATCAAACCAATCGGTCAGTTTTTTTGACCGGAAAAGCGGGTACAGGCAAAACCACGCTCCTACGCGAAATTATCAATTCGACCCACAAAAACACAGTTGTAGTAGCACCAACGGGTATTGCCGCTTTGAATGCAGGCGGCGTTACGATTCACTCGATGTTTCAACTCCCATTTGGAGGCTTTATTCCAGATGTGAAGGCAGAGGCTTTTCGGGATAACCTGAAATTTGAAACTCCAAATACGCTACGACGCAATTTTAAAATGAGCGGTCAAAAAAAGGCAGTTATCAGCAATATGGAATTGCTTATTATAGACGAAGTGAGTATGCTACGGTCAGACTTGCTTGATGCGATAGATTGTGTAATGCAAAGTGTTCGTAAAAAAAAATTGCCTTTTGGAGGTGTTCAAGTGCTTTTTATTGGCGATTTGTTGCAGCTACCGCCTGTTGTTCGGGATGATGAATGGCGCATATTGCGACCTTATTATCAAGGTAAATTTTTTTTTCATTCCAAAGTTGTGGAACAAAACCCACCTTTGTATATAGAATTGTCAAAGATTTTTAGACAGACGGATTCTGCTTTTATTGCTGTGCTCAACAATTTGCGCAACAACACCATCTCGCAGGCCGATGTACAAACGCTGAACGCTTATGTAAAGCCAAACTTTGATTTGAAAGCCAACAAAGGTTATATCACTCTGACCACTCACAATGCAAAAGCTGATGATATGAACGCCAAAGCATTAGCTGACTTGGAAGGCAAATTAATGAATTTTCGAGCAGAAGTTGTTGCTGATTTTCCGGACAAAATTTTTCCGATAGAGGCCAATTTACAGCTCAAAGTTGGGGCGCAAATTATGTTTATAAAAAATGACGCATCGCCCGAAAAAAATTATTTTAATGGCAAAATGGGACTTATAAAATCCTTGTCTGAAAATGAAATTTTGGTGCATTTTGTAGAAGAAAACAAAACAATAGAGGTCGAAAAATACGAGTGGCAAAACATTCGCTATACCGTAAATGCGGACACAAAAGAAATAGAAGAGGAGATTTTGGGCAGTTTTGTGCATTATCCTATCAAATTGGCGTGGGCTATCACGGTTCATAAAAGCCAAGGGCTTACGTTTGACAAAGCCGCACTCGATGTGTCGCAAGTATTTATGCCCGGCCAGGCTTATGTGGCACTGTCACGATTGCGGTCTTTGGAGGGTTTGGTTTTGTTGTCGCCAATTCAAATGAATGGAATTTCTAACGACCAAGATGTGATGGCGTATGCCAACAACAAGGCGGTCGAATCGAGTTTGGAAAAGGTTTTGGAGATTGAAACCAAAAATTATATCCACCATTTTTTAAAAAACAGTTTCAACTGGAACGATTTGGCACAGGCTTGGCGCAATCACCAATTTAGTTACGGACAAGAAACAGAGAAGTCTGTAAAATCAAAACAAGCCGTTTGGGCTCAAAGCCAAGCCAAAGTGGTATGGGAGTTGCTGGATCCAGCGAGCAAATTTATGCAACAATTAGATCGATTGTTTGCCTCAAAAGACATTGATTTTAAACACATTACAGAAAGAATTCACGCTGCTATTCAATATTTTTTGAAACCAATGGATCAGTTGGTAAACGAGATATTGTGGAAAATGGAGGAAATAAAACGCATCAAGAAAGCCAAAACCTTGTTTGACGAACTTCTGCTACTCGAGGATCTTCAGGTGAAAGTGGTTCTGAAACTGATGCAAACAAAACTTTTGGTAGATACGGTTGTGGCGCATCAAACGATTGCGAAAGATACTTTGATGTCGGCAGAAATTAGGGGTTATAAAAGTAAAAAAATAGCTCAAATTCAAGCAGAATTCAAACTGAAAAATGTCAATTTGATCGAGGATGATTTGGATTTGGAGCGTTATTCAAAAACAGCAAAAATACAAAAGGAACCCAAAAAAGCTACTTCGATCGAAACATTAGAGCTATGGCAAAAAAATCACAGCATTGCCGAGATAGCCAAAATAAGAAAATTTACGGTTGGCACCATCGAAGGTCATTTTACAAAATTAATTATAGATGGCAAAGTTCGGCTTGACGAAGTGATGAGTTTAGAAAAAATCGATGTTTTAACAAAGGCTTTCGCCGAATATAAAGAAGAAACTTTGACCCCGCTAAAAGAGCAGTTGGGGAATGAGTATAGCTGGGAAAATCTGAAAATGTTTAAAGCGAGTTTGTCAATAAAATCAGTAGTTGGGGAGTAATGGGTTAAGATTTGACGAGTTTTGACAACTTTTCAAGCTTTGACAACTTTCCAAAAGTTGTCAAAGCTAACAGAGACCTACATACGAGATTTTTTTAAGATTTGACAACTTTTTAAAAGTTGTCAAATCTAACCTAATAAAAATTTAAAAATGGCAAAAACGGAACATTATTACACACGGTTTGAAAATGACGGCATATATCACGTTTATAATAGAACAGTTGATAGAAAACCTATGTTTACTTCTGATGAAAATTATGCTTTTTTCATTCGGCAGTTTGACAAGTATTTATCTGATTATATTAAGATTTATGCGTATAATTTGCTTGGTAATCATTTTCATTTTATGATTAAAATAAATGATTTGACAGATTTGACAGATTTGACAACTTTCCAAAAGTTGTCAAATCTTGATGAGTTGTCAAGACTAAGACAGACAACTTTTGAAAAAGACATAGATTTGACAACTTTTGGAAAGTTGTCAAATCTTGGAAAGTTGTCAAATCTTGAAGAGTTGTCAAATCTAAAACAGAAAACCACACATGACATTGTAAGTCATCAGTTTAAAAAATTTTTCCAAAGTTATGCTATGGCATTTAACAAACAGCAAAACAGAATTGGAACACTTTTTCAAACTCCATTTAAACGTGTTAGAGTTGTAGATGAAAATTATTTTCGGGAACTGGCTTGTTATATTAATACAAATGCACAAAAACATAATTTGGTAGATGATTTTAAAAAATGGAAATGGTCTTCCTATAATAGTACTATTTCAAATAAAAAAACAAAATTATTAAAAGCAGAGTTGATAGGTTATTTTGATAGCATTGCCAATTTTACATATTGTCATCACGAGTATGCAAA
>JAYTNQ010000338.1:0-1137 GCA_043748255.1 Bacteroidota bacterium | reverse complement strand
AATTTTATCGCCATGAGCCTCCATTTTGTCATTTGGATCAAACGAGCCAATAACAATTTGGGAAGAAGTACTAGAATTATTGCTTTCTACAACGTCATTTTGACCCAAAATTGATACCGAATTCACCAAAACATCGCCCAAGTTTACCGCCGGAATTGTCGGTATTTGCATCGTTACAGTTAGCCATCGTGTTTCAAAAGGTAGCAAATTACTAAAAACATAATCAAATCCTGTCGCAGATACCGTTGCACCCGCCTCAGAAATATTGGTGATGCTAACCGAAGGGTCTTTTTCAAAATGAATAGTTCCTGTTGCCATCGTTTGACTGCCCAAATTGGCATATAATATTTTTTCTTTGTATGAAAATCCCGGACGTGGCTGCTGTATCGGAATAATCGCGGTTCCTAAATCATTATAGCTTTGAACTACCGAAACCGGAAAATTATAGGTTGTCATCCCCCCACCAGCAACGACACTCACATTGTTATAATCTGTAGTCAAGAGGCTATAATTGTTGCTATAATTTGGGTCTATCGTATAGCTCAAATGATAACTATTTGATGGGTTTATGTCATAAATTTTATAAATACCTGTTGGAGAAATTACATGATGCGAAATGCCATTTGTACCCAATTGATAATGAAATTGTCCTAAAGGAAAATTAACCTCGTCATTATCTTGAACACTATTATTGTTAGTGTCAACAAAAGCATTCATTTTTAGTCCGCTGCAATTGACACCACCTTGATTGGTGGTCGAAAGCTCAGAAATTTTGACAAATCCTGCTTGGTTGCTAAAATTGGTTACCATAATCAAATAATATTGTCCGTCAATAGCATTTGAAATCACAGGAAATTCTGTAGCTGCCGCAGAATAGCTGCAACTTACGATCTTGTCTGCCGTAAGTTGGTTATAACAAGGCGAGCTTGGGCTCGAATATGGCCCATAAACCACATAATCAACATCTGTGGCAGTGCCTGTAAAATCTACCGAAAAATTTTGCTCAATCTTCAAATTGATATTTCCAGATTGACTTATTGGCAAATAAAACCAAGTTGGGTTGGGGTGTGTTGCCAAGCATCCATATACTGCACCCGGTTCAGAAATTGAAACGTTTTGAGTATTGGCAAACGGAAC
>JAYTNQ010000337.1:0-8586 GCA_043748255.1 Bacteroidota bacterium | reverse complement strand
AAATCTGCTTCCTCAATACTGAATGGAAGGCTTCCAACAAAAATATTCATAGTACTATTTATTAATTGCAACAAATGTAGTCTTATTTTTTTCTAATTCACTATTTTAATTATAAATTTTGTTGTAATTGACCATAATTATCTTCAAAATCTTTTAAAACCTAATTTTCATTAGCATTCTCAACTACAATATATAATTTTATAGTTTAATTTCTGATAAGTCAGTATTTAACAATTTAAGTAGAAAGCCACCAAAAATCCTCTTTTTTGATTTTTCAAACTATTTTTCTTCAGACGGATATTCTTTGATCAAAACTGTTTGCTCGATTTCTGTTTTGATTTCAAAAAATGAAAATATTGAACCTCCATAAGTTTTTTTGAACGAAAAATGAATCAAATCATCTAATTTTGTATATTTTGAGTGTTCGATTACCATCATACCAGTATCTTGAAGAAGGTTTTTTTCAAAAATATGAAGTACCAATTTTTCAAATATTTTTTGATCCAACGCATAGGGAGGATCGGCAAAGATGAGGTCATAACAATTGTTATTTCTTTCTAAAAATTTAAAAACATCACTTTTATGTGCCGCTATATTAAAATTAAATTCGTCTGCAATCTGTTTTATAAATTTTATACACCCAAAATCTTGATCTACACTCGTGATATTATTGCTACCACGGGAGGCAAATTCAAAACTTATATTGCCAGTTCCTGCAAAAAGATCTAGCACTTTGAGGTCTGAAAAGCCAAAAAAATTGTTCAAAACATTAAATAATGCTTCCTTGCTCATATCTGTTGTTGGGCGTACAGGCAAGTTTTTTGGAGGTGAAATGCGACGTCCTTTATAATTTCCGGATATAATTCTCACGATTGAAAGAGTATAAAATGTTTTAAATTATCTGTTTTTGAAAAAGAGTTAAATTGCTGCAAATTTGAAACATCTAATAGCGAAACGTGTCTCACATATCGGTATGCAATATCATAATATGCACTCTCCTGATCAATATTTCCAAGCAATTGTAGTTTGAAATTTTCGGGATTCAGCTGAAGTTGCTCGGCCGTAAACAACAAATAATAGATAAAATCTTCTTTGGTTTGAATCTCAAACGAATTAAAAAGCAACAACTTTTGATTTTGAGCAACTACAATCTCAAATTTTTGATCTTCAAAATGAACAAAAACCTGTTTATCGTCATTGTTTTTAGACAAATCAAGCAGTTTTTGAACCAAAATTGTATTGGAATGATGGTATTCAAAACGTTCAAATTGGTCTAACAAATAGTTGTTTATATGGATATAAGGCACAAAAACATTACTCATTTGATAGGTTTCGAGCGCATCAAAACTAAAATAATCGGTTTCAAAAACCTTGGTGTTAAATTGCAAATAACTACCCAAAAATTCTTCGTTAAAAACGGCATTTGGCACAAAACTGTTCAAACTATTGTTGTGAATAACCACAACTTTGTCATACATTTTGGTCAAATCGCGATGATCCAAAAATGATTGCCAAAAATAATCTTCGACTTTGTTCGATTTTGGATAATCTTTAAAATCAATTGTGTTGACCACCTCTATTTGATGATTCAATGTATCTACAACCGAGTACGAAAAACCGCTCAAAGCGACCCGAATAACGAGTTTTTTGTATTTTTTTTGGGCGATATTCAAATTATTTTGCATTTTAAAAGATATTGGCAAACTTACAATTTTTTAAATTATAATTTTTTTTTAATCGAAATATATTCATTAAATATATCTTCTTTTTCTAAAAATAAAGGATAATTATACGGCTAAGTTTCAAAAATAAACTTATTTTTATTTTTTTTAATTCCATTTTAAAAAAACCAAATAAAACTACCCAATTTGAAAAAAATCCTCCTACTTTCTGATACACATGGTCACATAGACGATTTGATTTTAAAATATGTGCAACTTTCAGACGAGGTGTGGCACGCAGGCGACATTGGAAATCTAATTGTTACAGAAACCATTCAAAAACTGAAACCCCTTCGAGCGGTTTTTGGCAATATCGACGGTACTCAAGCACGATTAGAATTTCCAGAAAACAACCGCTTTGTGTGCGAAAATGTGTCGGTTCTTATTACACATATTGGGGGCTATCCTGGCAAATACAACCCAAAAATTAAAGAAGAACTGATACAAAACACCCCGAAAATTTTCATTTGTGGGCATTCTCATATTCTAAAAGTAATGTTCGACAAAAAACTCAACCTGTTGCACCTTAACCCCGGAGCCGTTGGCAAAAGTGGTTTTCATCAAATAAGAACGATGTTGCGTTTTGTTATCGATAACGATCAAATCAGGGATTTAGAAATTATAGAATTGGGGACAAAATAATTTTAACAAAAAAAAACTTCCAATTATGGAAGTTTTTTGTATCAAAAAAGAAAAAATATTATCTTCTTTTGTCTCTAATTTTTGCTTTTTTACCTGTAAGTTGTCTGAAATAAAAGATTCTTGCTCTACGAACAGCACCTTTTTTGTTGATTTCAATTTTTTGTAAAGCTGGCAAATGAACTGGAAATATACGTTCAACACCAATAGCTCCAGACATTTTTCTAATCGTAAATGTCTCGGTGTTTCCGGACCCTCTGCGTTGAATGACAACACCTTTAAAAAACTGCGTACGGGTTTTTTCGCCCTCTTTAATTTCATAGTACACTGTGATGGTATCTCCAGCACTATACTCAGGAAAATCTTTTCTTGTTACAAATTCGTCTTGAACGAACTTCATTAAATCTGCCATGCTATTGTTATTATAGTTTAAATTCAAGCAACATTCACGGTTATCGCCAGAGGTTGGTCAAATATGGGTGCAAATATAATTTTTTTATTTCAACAAACTGCACAATATTAATCTTTTTTTCGTCTTATTTTTTTGTTAATAAAATTTGAAATCTCATTCTTTGGCACAGCTTTTGAAATTGGTTTTAAAACCATATATTTAGATGGTTCGCAGCAGCCGAAAAGCGAAAGAGTAGGCAAAAACTAAATGCCAAATATCATGAAAAAATTTACTTTTATTGTAGCCCTAAGTTTGCTTTTTGCAAACTCGATTTTTGCAAAAAATGCTTCGCACGATTTTGACCCAAACCAACCTGTTCAGTTTGTCGAAAGAGGAATAGCATTTTATGTTTTTGCAGATGGCCAATTCGATTTTAATACACAACCATCTCGTGGAGAAGTCATTTTCAAACATGGACGCCGAAACCTAAACATAACTTTTGGTGCGCCAAATCAATTTTCTGAAGGTGGTGTTCGTATTGAGCATGACAATTTTGGTCGGGTCAGACGTATCGGAAATGTTTTTGTAAACTATGACCAATTTGATAGAATCAAAAGAATAGGTTCGGTTTATATGAGTTACAACCGTTTTGCTCTTGCACAAGTGGGCGGTTTGCAATTGATTTATAACCGCTTTGGCGAAATTATGGGCACTTTCGGAACCGTAAAAGGGAATTTTTATGACCATAATTATAGTTATTATGGCAATTCAAACGGAAGTTGCAACAGTCAATATTCCAACAATTATGATCAAGATGCTCCAAATAACGAAAATTATGGATCAAGTCAATCCAATGATAACGATTACTATTATTATAGAAAAGACGGAAAAAAAGAAAAAATAGATTCTGATAAAAAACCTAAAAAAGAAGATTAATTTTGTTTTGTTTTTGTAGATAAACCCGCAGTGAGAGCGGGTTTATTTTTTTTACCATATTGATTTATTACAAATTTATCGAATTAATAGCCAAGAAATACCTATTAATATCAAGTATTTAAAATGGTGTCAAATTTAGATAAAGTGAAAATAAAACAAATTGAGGATTTCTAATGATAATTATTTGTCAAAAAATTAATTTTCTTCAACATATTGTTTAAAATTTTCCAAAATAGATTGCCATCCCGCCTGCTGCATTTCGAGTGGATTTTCGTTTTCGGGCTCAAAATGTTGGGTGATCGTTACAAAATTTTGATGTTCCAAAAAATCAATTTCAACCAACCTACCATCTGCAATTGTATAGTTAATGGTCTTAAAATCAATAATTTGCAAATAAGTTCCTTCAAAATCAAAAATCGCACTTTTGTCTTTTGCTGCCATTGTTATTTTAAACCTGCCACCAATTTCCAGACTGTTTTCTACCCCAGGAACATACCAATCACTCGAAGCAAAATACCAGTTTTTGATGTGTGACGGCTGATTCCAAAATTCCCAAACTTTATAGATTGGAGCCTTTAATATGGTCGAAACAGTAATCATAATGCTCTATTTTAGTTATACACAGTCAAATTAAAGCCATTCCAAAAAATGACAATCTAATTCCCACTACTTATTTTGTGAAAATAATGATATGAAGCAATCAAAATTCCCATAAAAACCAAGGGCATCAGCAACATTGCCGAGACACCATCTACAATCCATAAACTCAAAAAAGCAAAAATAAAATCAAACCCAAAACCTGCATACGCCCACTCTTTTAGACTCGAAGATACACGCGGCACCATCAAAATCAAGGTCCCGATCACCTTAAAAACTGCCAAAATATTACCAAAATATAAAGGATAACCAAGATGCAAAATACCATCCTGAGCCATTTTCGATTGCGACGTTAATGCCGGCATCACGCCCTCAAAAAGAAAAATTAGTGATGTTGTAATCCAAAAAATCAGTTTGTCTTTTTTCATAATCTCAATATTTAATAAACAAATATATTAATTTTTTATGAATCTGTAAAATTATCTGTTTTTTTGTTGCTTTTTTTTTATCAAATAACAAAGTTAATCCCTAAAAATCCAATTCACAATAAAATTTTTGAGTCTTTTTTTGGCGCACGCCCCCCCCCTACTGCAAACTACCTGTCCCGCTGCACGCTATATCTTTTTGGATTTTCTGAAAATGAAAATCCAAAAAGGATGCCGCTACATCGGGGCGATTATAGACCAATAGCCATTTCAAAACGTTTTTTAAAAAAAATTGAAAACAAAAACTTACTTCAATTCAAAAGGGCACTTATGCCCAAAGGTGCAGCAAATCATCCCTTAAATTTACAATCACAATCCAAAAAAAGAGGTGCAATAACAGCTATGAAATCTCATAAACATTACGAAAACCTATAGCGTGACAATGCTGCGGGTTCCGTTCAACCGGAGTTTATCTCACGGGTAATATTTTTTGTCGGTATTAGATGATTGAAATTCATTGTTGGGTTTCAGGGTCAATGAAATGTAGGGTTTTAGGCGATATTTTTTTATCTTTAATTACACATTGCATTTAAATAAAAACTTAAACTTTGTCCATTTTTCTTCCAACTATCCATAGATTTCTCTCTATAATAACTTGTTTCTGTTGCTGACATTGCAGTTGAAATTGAAAAGTATTTACTTTGTTCATTTGCCTTTGTACTTTCAACCCACTGAATTGTTACTGCGAAATTTTCAGTTTCTTTGTCTAAATAAATTTCATAAGGTTTTAAATCTAATTTATACCAACCTTTAAATTCATTTTTGATTTCAAAAACAATATCTTTTTCAATTATTAGATCTGTTGGAATTCCATTTTCAATTTTATAAAAGTTTAGCCTGAATTTTAAAGATTTAAATTCATTTGAATTAATGTTAAAATTTAAATCATTCATTCTACAATTTTTTCTGAGTTTGAACTTCATCCCAATTTCTTTACTCAAACGGTCGTCAACATTTCTTTCATAAAATGAGTAAAAATTATAGTGCATTAGTCCAAATCCTTTTGAATTTCTTCCAATTATTTTTGGTTTTGGTTTTGCAATTTTCACCACAACTTCATTTAATTGGTTATTTTCTGGCTCTAATTCAATTATATTATTTAAAAAATTAAGTTTTGAAATTGTAATTGTTTTAGTTTGATAACCTACATATGAAAAAGAAACTAAATCATTTTCATTAATTTTTTCATTAATCTTTAAAGTGAATTTTCCATCTGAATTTGATACAGTTCCCGTGTTTTTATTTAAAATTCCGATATTAGCATAATTCAAATATGTTTTATTTTCAGCATCTTTTATTTGTCCATTTATTATTCTTTCTTGAGAAAAAGAATTTATTGTTAATGATAATAAAAGAAAAAGATATAATCTCATAATTTGTTTGATTTACGTTTCGTTCGGGTAAAATGACGTACAAAGTCTCGTGGATCGCAGAAGTTGGGGATTTGGATAGCCTAAATTTTCAGTAATCAGTTACCACAAAAGTAGGAAACAATGTTTAAATTCAAGACCAAAAACCCAAAAATTTGCAAAACGACAAAAAAAAAGAGGTGCAATAACGGCTTTGAAATGGTAACAAAACTCTATGATAACACGGTAGCGTGACAATATTGCGGGTTCCATTCAACCGGAGTTTATCTCACGGGTAATATTTTTTGTGGGTATTCGATGATTGTAATTGATTGTTGGGTTTCAGGGTCAATGAAAGGCTGGGTTTTAAGCGATTTTTTTATTTTTCAATACTTATTTGAAAGTTTAGTAATTCAACTTGAAATTTTACAGTTGCTTTCAAAGCAGAAAATACGCGCATTAAAGTGTCTATAGTTGCGTTACTTGCGTTGTTTTCTAATCTAGAAATTTGTGCTTTTTGTACTCCAATTAATTTTCCTAAATCTTCTTGAGTTAGTTTACGTTCTTTTCTTGTTTCTTTAATTGCGTTTCCAATTAAATCCATTTGTAAATCATACTCAAATTTATCTCTATTTTCTGTTCCAATTTTACCAACAATTTTGTCTGTAACTTCGTCTAAAGTGAAAGTTTTCATAATTTTTTTGTGTTTTCTTTTTCTTCAAAATATTTTGTTCTCAAATTTTTTGCTCGTTCAATTTCTTTTTTTGGAACTTTACTTTGCTTTTTTACAAATCCGTGTGTTGAAATTACTAAAATTTTTTCTGAATCAGTTTTGTCCCAAAATGCTAATAATCTATACTGCAATTTTTGATACAAAGTTCTGAATTCCCAAATTTCATCTTCTAATTTTTTGAATAATTCTGGATCATTTTTGTTTTCGGCTTTTCTGATATTGTAAATTATTTTTTCAGAATGTTTAACTTCGATAGATTTTAAATATTCAAATACTTCTTCCAAAAATATTACCTCAAATTGTTTTTCCATTTATATTTATAAAAGTTTTACAAAGATATAAAAGTTTCGTTAAATAGAAACTATTTTAAACATTTTTTTTAATATCGCACAACGCATTGGTTTTAAAGCAGTTATGAATTAAGAAAATTCCAAAATTTGCAAAACCACGCAAAAAAAGAGGTGCTAAAACGGCTATGAAATCATTACAAAACTCTATGATAACAAGGTAGCGTGACAATCTTGCGGGTTCCGTTCAACCAGAGTTTAGCTCATGGACTTAATTTTTTATCGGTATTAGATGATTGTAATTGATTGTTGGGTTTTCAAGTCCAACGAAACCCTAGTTTTTGTGCGACGTTCTTTATTAAGTGTTTTTCTTTTTTGAAATCCAAAAATCATGCTCCTTATCTAAAAATACAACATGGAAAATATTATCTTCAAAATATCCAATTATACATGGTTTATTTCCAATATGCATAGAAGACCAATCGACATCATCAGGTACGTGTTTTGGATGAATAAATTCTGATTCCGGAGGAAAAGGAACTTTTGTATATATTTTCAATATTCCTAAATTAGTTGCTTGAGGAATTGTATATTCACAAAGAGACCTTAACTTTTGGAGAGCTAATGCTAAAAGCTCGTCTGCTTGCCATTCTTCAAATGATTGCCCTTGATTTATGTCAAAGTTTTTTAAGCTAAGTACAATAAATGGTTCTTTTTTTTCTTCTTTAAAGTCAATTTTTTTGAATTCTCTTTTGTAAGAAGCAACTTTCTTTTCTCTAAATTTATCGCTCTTCCCCATACAAAAGTTGATTTAGTTTTTCATCAATTTCAAAGTAAGGAATTGCGCCATATTTACCTTGTGAATAATTTTTATCAAATGCAGATTTATTTCTGACTTTATCTGTTTTAAAGTCACCTAACGAGGTTAGTTCAGAAGCACCAAACTGGTTTTTTTCTACAAAATATATTTGGTCTCTTCTGAATGTTTCCTTATTTAGAATTGAGATGTCATGAACTGCAAATATTAATTGTGCATTATGTTTATTGAATTTATGAAAAAATTCAACTAGTTTTAAAGTCAAATTTGAATGTAATCTTGAGTCAAGTTCATCAATTACGAGTATTTTACCTCCTTTCAATGTGTCGTACCATGGTCCTAACAAATATAAGAGTTTTTTAGTTCCCTCTGATTCTTGATTGTCAAAATTAAATGGAACAGAATCTACTAGAACATTATTCTCATCATATTTTCTGTGATAAGTTATCAGTTGGTCTCTTCGAGGTTGTTTGGATTGAATTTTTTGAATACTAGCCAATAAGTTTATTACTTCTTCATTTTTCTCTTTGTTTCTTAATAACTCTAAATCAATTTCATTTACATCTTCTTCTGTGGTTGATAGATTTGAAATTTCTAAATATTTTATGAAATGTAAAACCCAATTCATAAA
>JAYTNQ010000336.1:0-19969 GCA_043748255.1 Bacteroidota bacterium | reverse complement strand
CCCACACCGCCCTAACCTCAACCTGGTCTATGCCAGATTGCAACTTGTTTGACGAGATAATCTCGCTCAAAATTGCTCCAATCGAACTCTCATTACTCAATCTTTTCGCCATTTTTTTTGAAGCTATTTCCTGCTTTACGTTCCAATCTTTTTTGCGGTATTGCATTTTTCTAAACCCAAAAAGGAGCTTCCTTTGGTCGCTCTTTTTGGCCAAGAAAAATAAGCAATACCGCTGCAAAAGGATTTCCACTGCAATCAGGGCTAGGGACCCATACCTTTCAGAAATCTTTCAAATGCAAAACTAACACAAAAATAATCAAACAACAATAAAATTTTAAAAACAAAATTGTAAATTTACAGCCAAAACCAAAAGCAAAAATGAACAATTTTCAAAACCTAATCATCTTATGCCTTTTTTGGAGCTGTAGTTCCAACCCAACCCCACAAAACCTCATTTCTAAAACATATTTCCCACCTATAAATAGCACCACTTGGCAAACCAATAGCCTCGAAAATTTGAATTGGAAAACCACCGAGTTACAGCCGCTTATTGACTATTTATCGCTCAAAAACTCAAAAGCATTTATCATACTTGTTGACGGAAAAATAGTTATCGAACACTATTTTGACACGCAGAGTGCCACCAAAAATTGGTATTGGGCAAGTGCCGGAAAAACACTCGTATCGACCACATTTGGCATTGCAGAACAAGAAAATTATGTGAACATTAATGATAAAGTTTCAAAATATTTGGGCACAAATTGGACAAGCCTTAGCCTTGAACAAGAAAATAAAATTACAAACAAACATTTACTAACCATGACATCAGGCATAGACGATATTCTCAACGCCGATTGTATAACCCCAGAATGTTTAGTATTCAATGCAAATGCTGGAACAAGATGGGCATATCATAATGTATTTCTAAAACTGCAAGATGTCATTGCAATTGCCACCGCACAAACCTTTGAAAATTATTTTAATACCAAACTAAAAAATAAAATTGGAATGGACGGCTTTTGGTTTACAAACGGTAACAATATTGTTTTTTCGAGTACCGCAAGAAGTATGGCAAGATTTGGACTATTGTTTTTAAATCAAGGCAAATGGGATGAAGAACAAATTTTAAATAAAAATTATTTTGACTCCGCAACACAAACTTCCCAAAACATCAACCAAGCTTATGGCTATTTGTGGTGGCTTAACGGAAAATCAAGCTATCATTTACCTCAATCTCAAACCACTTTTTTGGGTAGCCTAATTCCAACTGCACCAGAAGATATGTATATGGCGCTTGGAAAAAATGATCAAAAAATATACATTATTCCAAGCAAAAATATGGTAGTAATTAGAATGGGAGATGCCGCAGACAACCAAAATTTGGCACTATCTGATTTTGATAAAACACTCTGGCAAAAAATAAACGCACTTTATCAATAACCGTAAAAATGAATTTTATAGAAACCATAGTTCTCGAAAATCAAGCGGTGCAACTTCGCCCTTTGCAACATACGGATATCGATCATTTAGCACATTTTGCAATCCATGAACCCGAACTTTTCAAATTCGCATTAGTAGCCATACACGATCATGCCACAATGCAAAACTATATCAAATTGGCCATTGACGGCAAAACACAACATCGCGAATACCCATTTATCGTTTTTGACAAAACCACCAACGAATATGCAGGATCAACCCGTTTTTATGATATTCAAATGCACAACAAAACCCTGCAATTAGGTTATACTTGGTATGGCAAAAAATTTCAAGGAACTGCACTCAACAAAAACTGCAAATTTTTGATGTTACAATACGCTTTTGAAATTTTGAACCTCGAAAGAGTAGAGTTTCGAGCCGATAACAACAACCATCACAGTATAGCCGCCATGAAAAGTATTGGCTGTCAAGTAGAGGGCGTTTTAAGAAGCAATCTCCCTAATATTCAAAACAGCCGACGCGATAGCATTGTTTTGAGCATATTAAAACACGAATGGTTTGAAACCGTAAAGAATAACCTCACTCAAAAATTAAATTTAATCTAAATTATTATGAAAGTAACCCCATTTATAGGAATCGACAAACTCATTTTTGGTATGAAAAAAACCAATGTAATCGAAATATATGGACTACCAAATCGACAACATACAGACGAAGATGGCAACCTGATATATATCTATTATAACCCAAAATTTGCACTTTCTTTTTATGCTGATGCCGATTTTCGATTGGGATATATTGTTGCTGCAAATTCAAACCTTGTGCTTTATGACCAATCGGTTATAGGTAAATCTGCAGATTTGGTTGCCTCTTTCATACCTAAAAGCAAACCAACAGATTGGTTATTGGAGGCATACGACACCGTAGAAAGTCATCAAAATTTAGATTATTGGCTCACCCTTCAAACCGAATTTGGCGAAATAGTAAAGGTAGAGTTAGGTGCAAATATTTCTGACGAAGACGAATATGATTTTCGATTTTGATTTAACAAAAAAATAACTTTTTTTAAAATATTGAAAATCAAAGCTATAGTAAATAATTTGAGAACTGTTTTCGATTTTAATTAAATTTATTTAGACTAAATAAAAATAATGAAGTAGTTTTGCAAAAAAATTATTTCATGAAAAATTATGTATTCAAAATTTTGTTGCTGCTATTGCTCACAACAAAATCATTTTCTCAAGAAACTGCCTCAAGGCCATCAACCCCACAAAAAGCAGCTTTGCCCACAGTTGAAACTACCAAATTGGAGTATAAAGCCCATGGAGCCCTCAACTATTACCAATATAAATGGGACATTGACAAAGATCGCAGATCCAAAATAGATCTCGAACGTCTCAACTTGTATTTGAAATACAATCTAAGCCCAAAAATTGAAATCAAATCCGAAATAGAATTTGAACACGGTGGTGCAGGTGCCACCATGGCTTTTGACCCCCTTGAAGAGTTTGGCGAATACGAGATAGAAATTGAAAAGGGTGGAGAAGTGCAGCTAAGTCAGCTTAATGTTTTGTTGAAATACAATCAATATTTGAATTTTAAAGTTGGTAGATTTAGCTTTATCAACGGAAATGCTTCTGTATTTGATTCACCAACAGCCTATTCTACCACTTATGTTTCAGATGCTGAAAACGATATTTTGCCAATCGGATGGTATGAAACAGGGCTCGAAATATCAGGTCATTTTAAAATAAAGGAGCACCAAGAATTTCCAAAATTGGCATACAAACTATATGCAATGACTGGATTAGACAATAGTGGTTTCAACTCGTTAAATTGGATCAAAAAAGGGCATCAAACCCGTTTTGAAATGGTAAATGCCGAAAATTTTGCCTATTCCCTTCGTACAGATTTTTATTTTAGTCAAAAAAACATGATTGGCATTAATCTATACACAGGCAACACGACTGGCAATCGCCAAAAAAATGATTTTACTGCTCCTTCACAACTTATTTTCGGCGATTTTCATCTCAATTTTGAACAATATCCTTTCAAGATTAGAGGCTATAGTTTTTATGGTTTTCTGCAAAATTCTGAAGCTTTGAGTACTGCCAACCGAAATGTATCAAATCAATTGAATGTCAAACGAACTCCGGTTGGACAGACCGCTTTGGCTTCCTATTTTGATTTTGGCTATGATGTATTCCATCTTTTTGGCAAAAAAATAGAATCACAATTGTATGGGTTTTTTCGCTATGATTTTGTAGATTCCATGCACAGCACACAAGGGTTGGTGTATGATAATCCAAAATATGAACGGCATTCAAGAACAATTGGACTCAACTATTTTCCGGATCAGAATATAGTCTTTAAAACCCAATTTGCATTCAAAAAAACAGCCAATAATTTGAACGAAAACACCTTTTCTATTGGTTTAGGATTTAATATTTAACAAAAACGCTTATTATTTTACATTATGAAAAACACACTTAAAACAGCAATTTTAATTTCTATGGTTTTTACAATTTCATGTAGCAAAACCGATGCTATCGAAGAAAAAAATTTCAGCCCTCAACTTGAAAATCTTGCAGAAAATGTAATTCTAAAAACCTACGATGACTTGAAAAACAAATCAATTTTGTTGCAAACTGCCATTACAAAATTTTCAAATGAAAAAACAAAAACAAATTTGGACGCAGCAAAAACGGCATGGATTGCTGCACGTTCACCTTGGGAGCAATCTGAAGGATTTCTTTTTGGTCCAGTTGAAACCGAAGGTATCGACCCAAAAATAGATAAATGGCCTTTGGATGCTAATGATTTGAATGGTATATTATTAGGTACAAATTCATTGACAGCCGAATATGTTGAACTACTTAACGAAAATTTAAAAGGTTTTCACGCCATCGAATTTTTACTTTGGGGACAAAACAGTAACAAAAACGTTCAAGAATTTAGCCAACGTGATTTAGATTATTTGAAGGCAACTGCTACGGTTTTGGCAAAAGATTGCAAAACCTTATATGATTTGTGGGCTACGGGGAACGACAACTATTTCAATACTCTTATCAATGCTGGTAAAGGTTCTCAAGCTTTTTTGAGTCAAAAATCTGCTATGTTGGAAATTGTAGATTTTATGGCCAATATTATAAACGAAGTAGGAAATGAAAAAATTACAACACCATTTTCTTCCAAAGATATTACAAAAGAGGAAAGTAGCTTTAGCAATAATTCCAAGGCAGATTTTATCAACAACATCAAGAGTGTAAAAAATTTGTATTGGGGCGTGTATGAAAATCATGGCAATGGCAATGGTATTCACCTTTTGGTGCACCCAACAAATGCTGTGCTTGATGCTAAAATAAAAAACCAAATTGATGAAGCCATAAAAGCTATTGAGGATATTCAAGGAACTTTTTCGGAAGCGGTTAAAACGCAAAGCCAAACGATCGTAAATGCACAAAACAAGATTAGTGATCTGAAGGCAACTATCGAGGGCGAACTCAAAATTTTTATTGAAACTTTATAAAAATAGATGCGAAAACCTTTCAATATTTGTGTTTTTTGTATGTTTTTTTTTCAATTCTCTTGTTCGAGCAACGAGAAAGATCAATATACAGACATTCCCGAAGCCAACGATTTATTATTGGGTGGATTGGCGACTGTATTTTCGATTAGTCCAGAGGCATACACCTATTCGCCATTAGACCTGACAAATCAAGAAAGCGATATGCACCTTCAGGGAGATTTGGCTTTTGATCAAACTTATGTCAGCCAACCAGCCATTCATGCTGGAGGTTTAGGACCAATATTTAATCAAAATAGTTGTGTAAATTGCCACATCAGAAATGGTCGTGGCAACACACCACTTTTTGATGGTGATCCAAATTCTGGTTTACTTCTTCGAATAAGTGTACCCGGTTTTGGTACTCATTTTGAAACCGTTTCTGTGCCAAATTTTGGAAATCAGCTCCAAACAAAAGCCCTTTATGGCGTGCAACCCGAAGGAAAAATTAAAGTTTTGTATGAACAAATTGTTGAAAAATTTGACGATGGTAAAACTGTTATTTTACAAAAACCCACATTTAGTATTTTTGATTCTTATATTCCATTGCCAAAAAATATTCAGATTTCGCCAAGATTGGCACCGCCAGTTTTTGGATTAGGGCTTGTTGATGCCATTTCTGAAGCAACAATTTTGGTTAATGCAGACGAGTTTGACAACAATAATGACGGAATTTCGGGTAGGGCAAATTATGTTTGGGATGTACAAAACCAAATTTTTAAAATAGGAAAATTCGGGCTAAAAGCTTCAAGTTTTTCGCTTTTGCATCAAACTGCAAATGCTTTTCAACAAGATATGGGTGTGACGACCACCATGTTTTCAAACGAAAGTTGTGAAGCACAATCCAACTGTAAACAAAGTTGGAATGATATACCAGATTTGGATGATAAAACGTTAGAAATCACGATGTTTTATTCCAAAACGTTGGCGGTTCCGGCAAGACGTGATACTAAAAATGTAGCTATTAGGTCTGGCAAAGACCTTTTTGAAGCTATTGATTGTGCAAAATGTCATACCCCAAAACAGCAAACTGGCGCAAGTGATATCAAATCATTGTCATTTCAAACGATTTTTCCATATTCTGATTTTTTGCTTCATGATATGGGAAATCAGCTTGCAGACAATAGACCAGATTTGTTGGCATCGGGTAGCGAGTGGAAAACACCTCCTCTGTGGGGCATTGGGCTGGCAAAAGTAGTCAATTATCGGGCACAATTTTTGCACGATGGACGTGCAAAAACTATTTTGGAGGCTATTTTGTGGCATGGAGGAGAGGCCGAAATTTCTAAAAATAAATTCAAAAAATTAACTTCAAACGAGCGAGAAGATTTATTGCGCTTTATCAATTCATTGTAGTTTTTTAAAATTACCTTAAACAGGAAATTTCAAATGTCAAAACATATAATTTGAATATTCCCATAAAAACTAAAAAAAAACAGGATTGTCAAAAAAATAAATTTTATAACTAACTTTCTATCAAATAGATACCGTCATTTTTGATGTCAATTTGACGGTTTTTATATAATGCACCTATCGCTTTTTTGAAGGTTTTTTTACTCATTTTCAGTACCGTTTTGATGTCTTCGGGATGTGAATTATCTGTTAATCGTAGAAATCCTCTGCTGGCTCGAAGCTCAAAAATTATTTTTTCGGCATTTGGCTCTACATTTTCATAACCTTGTTTTTGGAGCGAAACATCAATTTTGTTGTCTGGTCTAATATTTTTGATAAAGCCAATCAACCGATCTCCGGTTCTAATATTTTCGTCAAAAACCTCGTCTTTATATAGCAAACCTTTGTGCTTCTCGTTGATAATCACATTAATTCCAATTTCGGTTATGTGTGAAACAATTAGGTCAACTTCATCAAATTGTTGAACAGTTAGATTTTCATTATTCAAAAATTGGTTTGTTTTGCTAGAGGCAACAAGCCGATTTGTTTTTTCGTCCAAATACAAATATACCAAATATCGCTTGCCCGTTTCCATAGACCTGGCTTGCTCTTTGAACGGAACCAAAAGGTCTTTTTCCATCCCCCAATCTACAAATGCTCCAATCTCATTGGTATAATTTACGCGCAAAAGCGCAAATTCATTTAGCAAAATATAAGGATCCAAGGTTGTAGCAACAGGTCTTTGCTCATGATCAAGGTACACAAAAACACTCATCTCTTCGCCTATTTCAAATTCGTTGGGCACATATTTGTTTGGCAGCAAAATATCTTCAGCTTCGTTGCCATTGCCCAAAAAAAGGCCTACTTTGGTATCTCGAAGTATGGTAAGGGTGTTGTATTTTCCAATTTGTATCATAAGCGGATTGTTTTCAAAGTGCAAATATACGAAGTTTAATGTGTAAATTTTGACACTTCAACTTTATAATAAAACATTTTAAATCAACAAATTACACCCGAACCAAGCAATTCGTCTCCCTCATACCAAGCCACAAATTGACCTTCGGTGATTGCAGACTGTGGTGATTCAAAATCAACAATCAAAAAATTTTCAAATTGAAATAAAATGGCGTTTTGCAGTGGTTGACGGTATCTTATTCGAGCCATAACGGGAAGGTTTTGACCAATTTGCAATGCTAAATCTGCTCTAACCCAATGAATATCATGTGTTTGTATTCTTAATGCTTTTTTAAAAAGACCTGGGTGATTTTGACCTTGTCCTGTATATATGATGTTATTTATGACATCGGTTGCAATTACAAAAAGACCTTCTTTTGTACCTCCAACATTTAATCCTTTGCGTTGACCAATCGTAAAATAATGTGCTCCTTGGTGATTGCCAATTATTTTGCCCATTTCGGGAGTATAACAAATTTTGTTCGATTCAAATAACAATCTTGCTTCTGTACTTTCAAATGCAGGCGTTTCTTGAAAATATAATTGGTTATTGGCTTGAATTTCAACAATAATACCTGTTTTGGGAAGCAATTTTTGTTGTAAAAATTCGGGTAAACGTACTTTTCCTATAAAACACAATCCTTGTGAATCTTTTTTTTCGGCGGTGATTAAATCGAGTTCAAAGGCAATTTGTCGTACTTCTGGTTTGGTAAGTTCACCGATTGGAAATAATGACTTGCTTAATTGATATTGTGATAGTTGGCATAAAAAATAAGATTGGTCTTTGTTATCATCTTTTCCAGTCAGCAATTGAAAAACGGTTTGTCTTTCAACCTCAATTTCGCCTTTTCGGCAATAGTGTCCTGTTGCTACATAATCTGCGCCCAAACTTTGGGCAATTTTCATAAAAATATCAAATTTTATTTCTCGATTGCACAATACATCTGGATTTGGTGTCCTTCCGTTTTCATATTCTCGAAACATGTAATCCACAATTTTGTCTTGATATTCTATACTCAAATCTATGGTTTGAAACGGGATGCCAAGTTTTTCGGCTACCAAAAGTGCATCATTACTATCTTCTAACCACGGACATTCGTTTGAAATTGTGACCGAGTCATCGTGCCAGTTTTTCATAAAAAGTCCAATAACCTCATAGCCTTGTTCTTGTAACAAATAGGCTGCAACGCTAGAATCTACACCTCCAGAAAGACCAACAACAACACGTTTCATTTCTAAAATGTTTTATGAAAGGTAACTTAAATTTTAATTTTTTTTCTGTTTGCCATTGTTTTTACAATCGGCAAAATCACTTCTTTTTTGAGTTTTCCACCTTCAAAGAACTGCCATTTTCCCTTTTTTGAACCATTTACAAAAGGTCCTTTTGAAGTTATATTTCCCTCGGCATCCCTGAATGTGGCTATGCCGTTATATACATTATTTTTAAAAAATGACTCTTCAAGCAAGGTTCCATTTTCGGTGAATTTTTTATAAACGCCTTCCTTTTTTCCATTTTTAAAATTGGACTCTTCCGCAATTTGTTGGTTCAAAAAATAAACTTTTCGGCTTCCTACCAATTTATCGTTACTATAATTTTCAGTAATCATCAGTTCTGTTGTGCCCTCATGAAAATATTTCCATTCGCCTTCTCGCAATTTATTAATCGTTTTTCCTTGACTAATTATCATTTTATTTTTATCAAAAAAAACTGTCAAAGCTACGGATCCTTTGTTAGAAAAAGTGCGGGTTGACAACAAAATTTTGCCATCCACATCTTCAAAAAAACTAAAAACGCCAATTTCGATACCGTGTTCAAAAGTGCCTTCAAATCTTGGCCTTTTTGATTCAGCAAAAAAACCTTTCCACAAGCCATGTTTTAGCCCGTTTTGGTCTAATTGATTTAGCTTTTCTTGCGAAAAGCAGTTACATACAATGAATAGAATAATCAGGTATTTCATTTGATTATTTGTTTATTATAAAACGTTTTTTTTACAAAATTCGTATTTACTACAATATAAATACGCCATAAATAGGGTTCATCCTTAACTATTATTTCTTTGTTTTTGCCGCTTTTTGGGCTTCAGCTTGCTCCATGAGCTCTTGCATTTTTTGTTGAAATTTGCCTTGTTTTTTTGGAGCTTTTAATTTGTTTTCTTGAATTTGTGCATGAATTTTGTTATTATCTACAATATAATTTTTGATAACCAGCATAATTCCTATTGTTATTAAATTTGAAATAAAATTGTATAAACTTAATCCAGATCCATAATTATTGAAGAAAATTAACATCATAAAAGGAGAAACATAAATCATGATTTTCATCATTTTGGCCATATCTGGCATGCCTTCTTGTTGTGGTGCTTGCATTTGCTGATCTCCAGATGTCATTTTCATATAAAAGAAAATTGCAATTGATGCCAAGAGTGCAAACAAGCTAATATGATCACCATAAAGCGGAATGTTAAAGGGCAATTTTAAAACAGAATCGAACGAAGAGAGGTCGTCTGCCCACAAAAAGCCTTCTTGACGCAAACTAATTGCTGAAGGAAAAAATTGAAAAAGTGCATAAAAAACGGGCATTTGAATGAGTGCCGGAATGCAGCCCGCCATTGGATTCACGCCTGCTTTGCTATACAGTTTCATGGTTTCTTGTTGTTTTTTCATTGGGTCTTTTTTGAATTTTTCGCTCAATTCTGTAATTTCTGGTCGCAATACCTTCATTTTTGCTTGCGATAAGAATGATTTGTAGGTTACTGGCGACATCAACAATTTGATGAGAATAGTAAACAGGATAATCGCCCAGCCGTGTGCCATAAATTGACTTATAAAGCCATACATAGGTATAAAAACATGGCGATTCATCCACCCAAAAATGCCCCAACCTAAAGGTACTATTTCTTCAAGATCTTTTTGATATGTTTTTAAAATCGAATAATCTGTTGGTCCAAAATACCAACTCATTTTTTGATTAATTTCGCCCGATACAATTGTAAGCGGTACAATTGCCTTAAATTGTTTGGTAAAAACAGTGTCAATTTTGTCATCTTTCACCAAATTATCTGAAAATAATTCTGATTTTGAAAAAGGTTTGTCACTTAACAAAATTGAGCTGAAAAAATGTTGTTTAAAAGCTATATAGCTAACTTGTTTTAAGGTTTCATCTTTGTTTGACCCCAATCCTAAATCATTTTTTTTGCCTTCACTATTGTATCTTAAATCGGTGTAGCGGTTTTCATAAGAGACACTTTTGTCGTTACGAATGGTTTTCATATCCCATTCCAAATTTATAGGTTTTTGGGTGTTCAAAGTATTTTTTAACCCTTTTGATGTGATGTCAAAAGAAATCATATAATCTGATTTTTTCAGCAGATATTTGTATTCCAAAAAAGTCGTTTCGCTAGTTTTCAAACGCATTATAAGCGTTGTACCATCGTCATTTTTTGAAAGTTGTGGTTCAAAATATAGATTTTTTGTGTCTAAAACGCGATTGTCTTGGGTTTCAAATTTGAGGTTCAAAGCGGCATTATTGTTTTTGATAAGTGTCACAAAGTCGCCTGAATTTTTTTTGAATTTTTGAAATTTTTTCAATTTTGCATTTACAATTTGTCCCCCTTTATTGGCTATTGTTAGCGCAACAAGGTCATTTTCGATTATAGTAAAATTGTCTTTTGCTGTGACTAATGAGGCTGAATAAGCAAAATTACCTAAAACTGCTTGACTTTCAGCCAATTTTAGAGCTTGTTGTTTAGAACTGTCTTTTATAACCAATCGACTTGCATCGGTTTGTTCCTTTATTTTAGACAGATTTTCTTGTTTCGCTTTTTCATTATCAATTTTTTGTTGGGTTGCATTTTGATTCATAATCCACATCAAAATTCCAAAAATCAATACAAATCCGATTATTGTGTTAAAATCAATTTTTTTATCTTCCATTATTTTTTTATCTATTTAGAGTTTTTTTAGAATCGACGGTTGCGGCAACAAAATTTACAAAAATTGGGTGCGGATTTGCAACGGTACTTTTGTATTCGGGATGGTATTGCACCCCGATAAAAAACGGATGGTTTTTAATCTCGATAATTTCTACCAAGCCTGTTTCTGAATTAATTCCGGTGGCTCTCAAACCTGCGTTTTCTAAGGTTTTTTTATAATCGTTATTAAATTCAAATCGATGTCTATGACGCTCAAAAATACTAGTTGTATTATAAATTTTATATGCCAGAGTATCTTCCAAAACGCTACATTGCCAAGCACCAAGTCGCATTGTGCCTCCTTTTTGGGTTATCGTTTTTTGCTCTTCCATCAAATTGATTACTGGGTTTGTTGTTATGGCATTCATTTCGGTAGAATTGGCATCGGATAAACCTAAAACATGTCGTGAAAATTCGATTACTGCCATTTGCATCCCCAAACATATACCAAGGAATGGTATCTTGTTTTGTCGAGCAAATCTTATGGCTTCTATTTTACCTTCGATGCCTCTTTCTCCAAAACCTGGTGCTACCAAAATGCCATCTAAATCTTTTAATTTTTCATTAACGTTTTGATTATCAATATATTCTGAATGAACAGATATGACATTAACTTTGGTTTCATTGGCTGCTCCTGCGTGAATAAAGGCTTCAAGAATCGATTTGTAAGAATCTTGGAGTTCTACATATTTTCCAATCAAGCCAATATTTATGGTGTGTTTTGGATTTTTTAGACGGTGCAAAAACAAGTTCCAATTTTTCAAATCTGGTTTTGCTTTTTGTGGCAGTGCCAATTTTTTAAGAGCTACAAGATCCAAACCTTCTTCGAGCATCAAATTTGGCACTTCATATATAGTGGCAGCATCAATAGATTGTATTACCGCTTCTCTTTTTACATTACAAAAAAGGGCTAATTTTTGACGCAGTTCATCAGACAATTCGTGCTCGGTTCTACAAACCAAAATGTCAGCTTTTATACCACTTTCCATCAATGTTTTGACAGAGTGTTGTGTTGGTTTTGTTTTTAATTCGCCAGCTGCTGCCAAAAAAGGCACTAATGTCAAATGTATAACAATACCATTATTTTCGCCAAGTTCCCACACCAACTGTCGCACAGATTCTATATATGGAAGCGATTCTATATCGCCAACTGTACCGCCAATTTCTGTAATTACGATATCAAAATCACCAGATTTGCCCAAAAGTTGCATCCGCTCTTTAATTTCGTTGGTGATATGAGGCACTACCTGAACAGTTTTGCCTAAAAATTCGCCTCGACGTTCTTTTTCAATCACAGACAAATATACTCTTCCGGTTGTAACATTGTTGGCTTGTGAAGTAGGAACATTCAAAAATCTTTCATAATGACCCAAATCCAAATCGGTTTCGGCACCATCATCTGTCACATAACATTCGCCATGTTCATAGGGATTCAGTGTGCCTGGGTCAACATTGATATAGGGATCAAATTTTTGAATTGTTGTTCGATAGCCTCTTGCTTGCAATAATTTTGCCAAAGATGCTGCGATAATTCCTTTCCCGAGGGATGATGTGACGCCGCCTGTGACAAAAATATACTTGGTTTGATTCATTGTTTTGGTAGTTTGTACAATTTATGTCAAAAAACGCTACAAAAGTAATCTATTTTATTAGATTTTGTTTAATCCCAAATCTGAAATTATATTTTTTTTAAGTAAAAATTTTAAATTTGACTTAAAGTTTTTGAGGATATTTTTTCTTAATGTTTCTAATTAATTCTTCCAAACCGTTCAATTTCAATTCATAAACAAGTTGAAGCTGTTCGCCGAGTTGCCCTTTTGGAAAACCTTTCCTGGAATACCAAACTATATAGTATTCTGGTAATTCGATCAAAAATTTGCCTTCATATTTGCCAAACGGCATTTTGGTATGCGCCAGTTTGATGAGTTTTTCGTGGTCTTGGTTCAAAATATTTTATTTCAAAATCCATTTGATAATTTCGGGATCAGTAGGCAAAATTTGTGGCGCAATTACTTTTTCAAGTTGACCGTTTTGGTTAATTAGATATTTTTGAAAATTCCATTCTACCTCGCTATCCTGTAAATTATTTTGAGTTTTTTGTGTCAAAAACTGATATATTGCTGCCATATCTTTTCCTTTTACAGATATTTTTGACATCATTGGAAAGCTTACACCATAATTTTTACTACAAAAAGTGGCGATTTCATGATTTGTCCCAGGTTCTTGTGAGGCAAAATTGTTTGCAGGAAACCCAATAATAATAAAATTTTTGGATTTATATGTTTCATAGATAGCTTCCAAATCTTTGTATTGTGGTGTTAACCCACATTTTGAAGCGGTATTTACTATCATTATTTTTTTTCCTTTTAGCGAAGCAAAATCAAATATTTCGCCATTCAAATCAGTAACTTTAAATTGATATATACTTGTTTTTTGCATTTTAATTGTTTTTTGAATTAAATGTGGTGGTGTTTTTTTTGTTGGTTTTTTGTAAAATTGTTGAGCAGAATTTTGACAAAAAAATAGTGAAATTAAACCAAATGTTAGTAGTGTTTTCATTTTCATAATTTTAAATTTATAGTTCTTTTATTTTTTTTAGAGCAGGAATATATTTTTTCAAAACATTAAAAAGCTGTGGTGTATCAAATGGTTTTACCACTATATCGTCTAATCCAGCAATTTTAATTTTATCTTTGATTTCGTTGGCATCAAAAGCAGTGAGTGCAATGATCGGCTTGGAAAAACCACCTTCTCTAATGGCAACTGTGGTTTCATATCCATTGATTCTTGGCATGTTCAAATCCATTAATATCACATCAAAATCTTGTTGCTTTACAGCTTCGATTGCATCAAATCCGTTGTCTAAAACCACACAGGTATGAAAATTCTTTTCAATTATTTTTCGTGTTACCAACTGATTAATTTTGTTATCTTCTACTACTAATATGTGCAAAAATACGTCGGAATCAAAAACTATTTCTAACTCGTTAATGTATTCTTGACAGGTTTCGTCAGACTCAAAAACAATCGAAAATGTAAAGGTTGTACCTTTGTTTTCTTCGCTACAAAGTTTGATTTCGCTGTCAAACAAATCGATCATTCGTTTTACAATCGTAAGCCCAAGACCCGTTCCTTGATAATCACCATCTTTTCTTTCGATTTGTACAAATTTTTCAAAAATCTTGTCTTGATCTTTTTTGGCAATTCCAATTCCATTATCTTGAATTTTGAAACCAATTTCGTATTTTTCTCCTACAACACTCAACAAATCTGCTGTTATAGAAACCTCGCCATTACTAGTAAATTTGAGTGCGTTGCTCAATAAGTTGACAAATATTTGTGACAATCTTAACTCGTCGCTAATCAAAAATCGTGGTATCCGATCGTCAAAATTTATTTTGATAAAATTGCCATTGTTGTTTGCAATAAAATTCAAAGAATTAATAATGGTTTTAATTTGATGTGAAAGGTCAAAAATTGTTTTGTCCAATACAAATTTTTTCTCTTCCATTTTGTTAAGTTGCAACATATCATTGACCAAAGCTAATAAATAATTAGCAGAAAATTCGAGCGAACGCAAATGGTCGTTTTGAACAATATTTTTTTGCTCGTCAAGAATGATATTGGTAATTCCAATAACACCATAAAGCGGTGTTCTTAATTCGTGGCTTATGGTCGAAATAAATTGGGTTTTAAGTTGAGAGGCAATTTCGGCTTTTTCTTTTGCAATTTGTAACTCCTTATTTGAGGCCAAAAGCTCGAGATTTAACTTCTTTTTGGCGGCATTATTTTTGTATAATGAATAAATAAAAAGCAATAATCCAATAAAAATGATCAAAAAAACCAAACCCATATATTTGGATTCTGCCAAATCGCGAGACTGCCTATATTTTTCGGCTTCAATTTTATATATTTGGCGTTTGTACTCTTCCAATTCTATGAGGCTGCCTTCAATTTTGACATTTTTTATTTTATCATCCGTATAGATAGAGTCCTTCAACTCGTTGTGCAAATTTAGATAATGAAGTGCCTTTTTGAAATCGTTGTTTTTTTTATAAAATCGAGATAAATCGCCATAAACTTCTGCAATATTTGAATCTACTAACGGAATTTTATTTTGTTTACTTAATTGAACAGCTTCTAAAAAATATTTTTCGGCAAGATCTTTCTTATTTTGATGGCTATAATAATTTCCAAAACTTGTTGACATGGCAATTTTGGCTTCTAATTCTCCATATTTTTCAACATATTCTTTGGCATTATTAAGAAAAGAAATTCCTTCGTCAAAATTTTGAATACCAAAATAGGCGCTCGTGATATTTAATTGGGCATAAGAAATTTCTATAGGGTCTTTTATTTTTTTGGCAAATTCCAAGCCCAACTTATAGTACTCAATTCCTTTGTTGTGATCAATGTTTTTGTAAGTATAAATGGATCCCAAATTGCCATAAACCCAATTTTTAATGGAATCATTAAGTGTTAATTTGGCATATTTTAATGCTTTTTCATAATAAACAATGGCTTGTTTTGTATTATAAAATTCTTGAAAATTTAGCCCAATCAAATTATATGATTTTGCTATCAACTCCTTATCGTTTATTTTCAAAGCTGCATTTAATGCTTGTTTGGAAAGTATCAAAGAATGCTCTGCTTCCATTTTATAAAACGCAGCTCCAGCCTGATGTATCAAAGCAGTAATGCTTTTTTTTGTCAAGTTTTTTTGAGCAAATCCAATTTGGAATACTAATAAAAATAATGCAAACAAAAATATTTTTTTAATTTTCACTTTTTTAGTTTCTTATTAATTTTCTATATTTTATTCTTTTTGGGGTCAAATCACCACCAAATCTTTTCTTTTTATTTTCTTCATATTCTGAAAATCCTCCTTCAAAATAATATACTTCAGAGTTGCCCTCGAAAGCCAAAATGTGGGTGCAAATCCTGTCTAAAAACCATCGGTCGTGAGAGATTACAACTGCACAGCCCGCAAAATTTTCCAAACCTTCTTCCAATGCACGAAGGGTATTAATGTCTAAATCATTGGTAGGCTCGTCCAACAAAAGTACGTTTCCTTCTTCTTTCAAGGTCATTGCAAGATGTAATCTGTTTCGCTCTCCGCCAGATAGCGCATTTACTTTTTTGTTTTGCTCGCCTCCACCAAAATTAAAACGTGACAAATAGGCGCGAGAGTTTACTTGTTTGCCTCCCATCATTATCATTTCTTGTCCATCGGCAAAATTTTCCCAAATCGATTTTTCAGGATCAATATTAGAATGTGCTTGATCTACATAAGCAATTTTTACAGTTTCGCCCACCGAAAAATTTCCGCTATCGGTTTGCTCTTCGCCCATAATCATTTTGAAAATGGTTGATTTTCCAGCACCGTTCGGCCCAATAATTCCAACAATTCCAGCTTGTGGCAGTGTGAAATTCAAATTATCATACAACAATTTTTCGCCAAATGCTTTGGCAACTCCTTTTGCTTCGATGACATTTGTGCCCAACCGTGGCCCATTTGGGATATAAATTTCTAGATTTTCGTCTAATTGTTTTTGGTCTTCGTTTAGCAGTTTGTCATAGTTTTGCAAACGCGCTTTTTGTTTGGTTTGTCTTCCTTTTGATCCTTGTCGCACCCAATCCAACTCGCGTTCAAGTGTTTTTCTACGTTTAGAGGCTACCTTTTCTTCAAGAGCCATTCGGCTTGATTTTTGATCCAACCACGACGAATAATTTCCTTTCCATGGTATGCCTTCGCCGCGATCTAATTCTAAAATCCAACCTGCAACGTTGTCCAGAAAATAGCGGTCGTGGGTCACAGCAATTACAGTACCTTTATATTGTGCCAAATGTTGCTCAAGCCACAAAACGCTTTCTGCATCAAGGTGATTTGTAGGCTCATCTAGCAACAAAATATCGGGTTGTTGCAATAATAATCTGCAAAGTGCAACGCGTCTGCGCTCGCCACCAGAAAGGTTTTTGATAGGCATATCACCTTCGGGTGTGCGCAATGCATCCATTGCAATTTCTAATTTGGTGTCTATTTCCCAAGCATCAAGGGCATCAATTTTGTCTTGCAAATCGGCTTGTCTGTCCATCAATTTTTGCATTTTGTCGGCATCTTCATAAACTTCGGGCAAACCATAACTATCATTTATTTGATTAAATTCGTCCAAGACAGCCATCGTTTCAGCAACGCCTTCGCGCACAATTTCAATCACTGTTTTTGAATCGTCCAAAAGTGGCTCTTGCTCTAAATATCCAACAGTGTAACCAGGTTGAAAAACAATATCGCCTTGATAATTTTTGTCGGCACCTGCAATAATTCTCAAAAGTGATGATTTTCCGGAGCCATTTAGACCCAAAATACCAATTTTTGCGCCATAAAAAAAGCTCAAATATATGTTTTTTAAAACCGGCTTATCGGCTCCTTGATAGGTTTTACTCAATTTTTGCATTGAGAATATTACTTTCTTATCGTCTGACATACTTTGTATAATAATTTAATTGTTAATAAAAATCAAGCCGTTTAAACCCTACCTTTTAAGGCACTAAAAACCCATGCAATTGCCAAAAAACCTATGCCAACGGTGGCAAAACCCCAGCCAGCACTTTCATTATATCGAAAAGCTCCAAGGCAAATCAGCAAAATACCCATCAAAATCATTAAAAAGGTTGCCCAACCTAATATTGTATTTTTATTCATTCCCATTTTTGTATGTATTATTATATATGATTTTATTTTTTGCATTAAACATCGCAAATATCTAAAAAAATATTGGTTTTTTAGTTAAAAATCGAAACTAACATCTCTTTTAACAAATCGCCAGTGGCTAATGAATTGGCACCAACGCCTTTGCTTTTGATATCTATTTGTCGCAAAGTTCCAACTATTGCACTCACTTTTCGCATTGGATAATTGCGAAGTGCCACATCATAATCTTTCAAAAAAAACGGATTTACTTTCAAAACCGAGGCAACATTTTTGGGGTTTTTATCCTTCAAACCATGGTATTGAAGCAGCTGAACAAAAAATGAAAAAAGCAAACTTGTGGTCACAACCATTGGGTATTCCTTGGGGTTTTCGGCAAAGTTTTGAGCAATTTTAAAGGCTTTTAATTGATTGCGATCGCCAATTGCTTTTCGCAATTCAAAAATATTAAAATCTTTACTAAACCCTATGTTCACCTCAATATCCTTTGGCGAAATGCAACTTCCTGCGGGCAAAACGATTTTTAATTTATCTAATTCGTTGTTGATTTTGCTCAAATCTGTACCCAAAAATTCAACCAACATGGCGGCAGCCTTGGGTTCTATTGTAAAATTTTTTGTTCGTAAAACCTTAACAATCCATTCGGCTACTTTGTTCTCGTATAATTTTTTACTTTCAAAAACCAATCCGTTTTTTTCGATTAGTTTTGATACTTTCTTACGTTTGTCGAGTGTTTTATATTTATAGCAAAAAACCAAAATGGTAGATGGCATAGGATTTTCGGCATAGTTTTCGAGTTTATCAATATTTTTGAGCAAATGTTGGGCTTCTTTTACCACCACTACTTGACGCTCTGCCATCATTGGATATCGTTTTGCGGTCGAAACAATATCTTCAATCGAGACATCATGACCATAAAAAACGGTTTGGTTGAAACTTTTTTCGTCTTCGCTTAAAACAGAATCCTCAATAAAGTCTGATAATTTATCGATAAAATAGGGTTCTTCACCCATCAAAAAATAGATAGGCTTGATTTTTTTTGCCTTTATATCATCAACAATTTTTTGAATTTCGTCCATTTTGTTTTTTAAAATTAAATCAAAAAATTGTTTCAAATTTAATACTTTTGGCAAATGCAAAAATTAAATTTTCCAGATTTTCAATTTCGGTTCAAAAATAGCGAAAATAAAGTGTCAATTTTTGATATCATCCGAAAAAAATTCATATTTCTCACACCCGAAGAATGGGTGCGACAGCATGTGATTCATTTTTTGATTTTAGAAAAAAAATATCCAAAATCACATATAAATGTCGAAAAAAAATTGAAAATCAATGGATTGACAAAACGTTATGATGTTGTAGTTTTTGATAAAACAGGACAAATCTTAATTTTAGTAGAGTGTAAATCTACCCAAAATATGATTAATCAAGCCGTTTTTGATCAAATTGCCCGTTATAATTTAACCTTAAAAGCACCGTTTTTGATGTTAACCAACGGATTGATTCATTATTTTTGCCAAATGGATTTTGAAAAACAAGCCTATCATTTTTTGAATGATTTACCTATATATATACATCAATGAAAATCGCAGTTGTCATTTTAAATTGGAACGGAAAAGCCTTATTAGAACAATTTTTACCTTCAATAATAAGAAATTCACCACAGGCCGACATTTATGTTGCAGATAATGCCTCGACAGATGAATCTGTTTTTTGGGTGAAATCTCACTTTCCGAACGTGAAAATCATTCAAAATAAAAAAAATTTTGGTTTTGCAGGCGGATACAATGAAGCACTCAAGGATATAGTTGCAGATGTTTTTGCTTTGGTAAATTCAGATATCGAAGCAACTACAAATTGGTTGTTGCCGGTTATTAATATTTTTGAAAACCAACCCGAAACAGCTATTATTCAACCTAAAATATTGGATTTTAAAAA